>CANHEE010000017.1 GCA_947459655.1 Lewinellaceae bacterium | reverse complement strand
GCATTTACTTTTATTGTTGGCTGCTTTCTCTATGATGACTGTAGGTCTG
Organism: Lewinellaceae bacterium; assembly: GCA_947459655.1. Classification (GTDB taxonomy): domain Bacteria; phylum Bacteroidota; class Bacteroidia; order Chitinophagales; family Saprospiraceae; genus CANHEE01. The sequence goes on along the minus strand of CANHEE010000017.1, from coordinate 36,646 downwards.
AACGCCCAGCGTTATCTGACCCCTCAGTTTTCTGATGTGAGCAAAACAACAACAATCTATGGAAAGAACTACACGGTGCTTGCAGTTCCTCAAATAGGCCGTACGCTTGGTCAGCCTCTGGTTGCTGATGTGTACACACCTAAAGGGGATACCGAGACAAAGCGTCCGTTGGCGATTTTCTTTCACTCCGGCAACTTCTTGCCAAGTCCTCAAAATGGTTCTTACTCCGGTTTGAGAATTGACTCAACAGCTATCGAAGTATGTACCCGCTTAGCAAAAATGGGATACGTAACTGCTTCTGCAGACTATCGTTTGGGCTGGAATCCACTAGCTTCTACGCAGGAAAGCCGTATCAACGGTTTGATCAATGCAGCCTATCGTGGTCTTCAGGATGCCAACACTTGTATCCGTTATTTTAAAGAGAAAGCTGATTTGTTTGGTGTAGATACCAACAAAATCATGTTGATTGGTGCAGGAACCGGTGGGTACATCACTTTGGCTACTGCTTCTATGGACAGTTACCTTAAAGTGATTTCTACAACATCTCCTGCCAACAAATTTATCGGTTCAAATGGCTTGCCAATGGTTATCCAGCAGTTGCCTCCTGCATTGGGTGGAACAGTTGTGAATGGTGACCGCGAAGCAAAGTTGCTCGGTACAGTTCCTCCGGGTGGTCCTGGCGTTCCTCCGACAGGAGATACCCTTTGTTTTCCGAATTGGGTCAACCATACTTCCAAATTCCATTTCTGTGTAAATATGGGTGGCGCAATGGGAGATATTTCATGGATGGACCAAAATACACCACCGATTGTGTCTTTCCAGGTGCCTTATGATCAAAATGCACCTTACAAGTCAAATATTTTGTATGTACCGGTTCCACCAAGTCCGCTACCTGTGGTAGAGGTACAGGGTTCATATGAAGTACAGAAGAAAGCGAAAGAGCTAGGTACAAACAAATCATTTACTGATTGTAAATTCAAGAAGCAGTATGATCCATACGGAGAAGCTGCAGCTGCAAAAAACAGCGGTTACGAAGGACTTTTCCCTGTATACGGCACCGTTGATAATACTGGAAAACCAAATGTAAACGATGCCGATCCATGGGCATTTTGGGATATCAAAAAGTACGATACGATTCCACACCCGAACCCTGCTGCCGGTGGATTATCCATCCACAAGGTTTCATTGCTATCCGTTCCTGATGCAGGTCCGGCAAAAGCTCGTCGCTACCTGGATTCAATTGTTGGTTATTTCACTCCTCGCGCTTATGTTTCGATGAAACTTGGTAGCACTGAGGTATGTCAGGCTCCTTCTGTGAAAGTTACTTTCTCAGTCGATATGAAAAATGAAACCATCGATCCTGCTAAAGGAGTTTGCATTGCCGGTAACTTCCAGAAAGATGCTGGATTTGCAAGTGACTGGACACCGGGTATCACAAAGTTGGTAAACAAATCTGGTACAACTATCTGGGAATACACCGCAGATCTTCCAATCGGTAAAATTTACGAGTACAAGTTCATCAATGATGATGGATGGAATGGAAAAGAAGAGAAAATGAATGGTAAGGGTTGCTACTCTGGTGACAACCGTTCATTCACAGTTGGCTCAAGTGACATGACTGTTGGTACTTTCTGCTACAATAAGTGTTTTGCCTGCGATGTATTCGCGGTTAGACTAAGTGTTGAATTGCCAAGTAAAGTTACTGCTTCACCTAATGGTGTTCACGTAGCGGGTGCTTTCCAGGGCTGGGATCCATCCAAAACGCCTATGAAGCAGGTTGGAACTTCCAAGAAATACGAAGTGACTGTGGGTATGAAGGCCGGTGAGCAGGAATACAAATTCGTTAACGGAAATGCATGGGGTAGCGATGAAATCATTGCTGCTGGTGCACCTTGTAACAAAGCTGGTTCTACTAACCGTGTTATTACTGTAAGCGGTGATGTTACTGCTCCGGACGTATGTTTCGGCGTTTGTGTTTCTTGTGCAGTTGCAACCAACGATGTTGCTTTCGACAATTCACTGGAAATCTATCCAAACCCAACTTCTGGTCAGGTTACACTTGCGTTTAACTTTGATCAGACGATGAACAAGTTGAATGTCAAAATTATGAATGCGCTTGGACAGACTGTGACTAACCGTGATCTTCAGGGTGTATTGTCCGGCAATACTTCATTTGACCTTAGTTCAATGAGCGCGGGCATTTACATGATTCACATCACTGATGGTGAGAAGTTTAGCACCAAGAGAATTGTACTGGAGAAGTAAATTTCTCCAGTAGTTTAAAATACATAAGCAGTTCCCGTTTATTTGGGAGCTGCTTTTTTTGTGCAGATACAAAAGAGAAAAAATGGTATCTGTGCGTAAGCATTCCATGCTTAGTATTCGTTAAGTACAAGCACCAAAAAAAGCGACTTTACTTCAGTAGCAGTGAAAGTCGCTTTTCTTTTTTCCAACGGGGGGAAATATTCATGGTACTGTTTTATACCAGTTTCGTCTGCCTGATGCTGAGGTAATATGTGCCAAACATCACTGCAGAGAAGGTCAGATCTCCGGCTAATGTATTCCAGAAGTAGGGTAGTGCTGCAGCATAGCAGCTAATCAATCCGGTGAGGTCTTTTGAATAGATTGGCATACTTTGCCAGCAAAATATGTTGGTCACCAAAAAAAAGATCATTGATGCTGTAAAACTACCTGCAAATACGGTTTGTGCAGAGATTCTTCCATTCAGTAGGCGGCCAATAAGATATATCAATCCAAAAGCAAGATAAGTGCCGGTGGAGTACCAGGTAAACTCGGTATGATAAACAAAATTATTCAGGACGATGTCAGTAAGCAGGAGTGTTACGAACGGGATGAGCCAGGATAAGTGCTTTCCGGAAAAATAAACACCACCAAAAAGAGCCAGTGATCCAATAGCAGTAAAGTTTGGCGGATGTGGTAGGAACCTGGTAGAGGCTGCTGCGAGAACAATCGTTACTGCGAGACCAAAAGAAATGTTAGTATTATTCATAATTTCAGTGTTGGAATATGCGGCGAAGATACAGTTATTTGAACGATTTCTCAATTTTCATCTGATAAATTTGGCCGTTTACGCATTGCCTTTCGCTCTGAATGTCGTGCTTTTTGTCGTCGATTCTTATCCCTTGCAGCCTGTGGTTTAAGGGTTATTTTTCTTTTTATCACTTTTATCAGCCCTTTACGGATCAGCTCATTTAGCTTCTCAATGGCCATTTGTTTATTCTCGAGCTGAGACCTGAATTCCTGGGATACTGTACTGATGTTTCCTTCCTTATCGATTTTTGAACCAAGATTGTGCCTGATCAAATACAATTCCGTGATTGAGATAAGATTTGATTGCGCAGGATTCCAAATTGCTTCTACTTTCGTTTCCACCTTGTTTACATGCTGGCCACCGGCACCGCCAGAACGAGAAGTTCTGAAAACAAATTCTGATTCAAAATGTCTTTTTTCCATGGTTTGTTGTGCAAATCTGATGGCGAATCATCTGGCCAATTTGTTCAATTGAGTAATTTGTACAATTCGTCCAGCTTTGGGGAGAGAATAATTTCAGTTCTTCTGTTCACCGCTCTGTTAGCGGGAGTGTCATTGGCTTGTAGCGGCACGAACATTCCGCGACCTGCAGCAGTAATTCTTTTTCCCTCTATTTTATTGGCTGTCAGTATTTTTACAATAGCGAGCGCTCTGTTGGTACTGAGATCCCAGTTAAGGTCGGCAGTACCGGTATTGTCTGTATGGCCCTCCACCTGAATTTCAATATCTTGATTTAATGCCAGAATTTCAGCCAGTTGTTTTACTGCATTCTGTCCTTTCGCGTCTATTTTGTCACTACCTGAAGCAAATAGCAGATTCTGACTCAAAGAGACATACACTTTGCCATTGCTTTCCCGCACACTTAAATCGGCATCTGAAAAACCCTTCAGGGCAGAACTTAGTTTCCCTTTTAGTTCCATCGATTTTTTGTTCTGCGCATCAATAATCTTCTGCAGGTCATCGATTTTTCTGATTTTTTCATCCAGCTGAGCCGAAGCCTCTTTGAGTGCAGCGGACTTCATCTTTAGCGCTTTTTCGGTTTCAGATAGGGTCCGTTCTTTCTGTTCAAGGTCTTTCTTTTGTCTGATAAGCTGGTCATACAGTTCCTCTTTTTCTGATGATGCTGAATTCAGCACACTTCTGTTCTGGTCAAGCAATCTATCATATTTTTCATAGAGATCTTTGTTTTCTTTCTGAAGTGCTGCATTTCGTGCATTAATTTCAGATATTTCGTTCTCCAATTTCAAAAGGGTAGCAGTCTGTTGCTGTGTTTTTTGTAGTAGCAACTCTTTTTCTTCCTGATTTTTTTTACTCTCGGATAGGGAACTGGATTTCAGATCTTTAACAGATGCTTCAAGTTGTTTGTACTTTTTTGAAGAAACACAGGATGATAGCATCAAAATTCCAAAAGCGATAAAGATGAGATTTTTCATATCAAGGTTTAAATGGTTTTTAGTGCACATTAAGCATCAAAAGCAGTTAGGTTTTCTGATTTTCGTTGTTATGCTATAAATCAAAATAGTCTGTAAGATAGACAGCAATTTAAGGTTATTAAAAAAGCCATTTATTTACAGACTATTGTAAATGAGATTATTATAAATATAAATTTATTTTATGCCTGAGCAGTTGGGGTATTAAAATTCATCGGTGGAAACCCACCGCCTTGGTTTTCACTGATCACACCAAACTGTTGTTCAAATCTTCTCACGTTGTCTGCAAGAGCCTGCAGAAGTCTTTTCGCATGTTCTGGAGTGAGAATGATTCGAGATACTACTTTGGCTTTTGGCATATTGGGCATCACCCTGATGTAATCCAGCACAAATTCAGTAGGGGAGTGGGAAATTACGGCAAGGTTGGCATATGTTCCGTCCGCCATTTCCTCCGAAAGTTCAACATTAAATTGGTTCTGTTGATTGTCCATGTAAGTGTAATTTAGATTTATGTTTTTTTACGAACATAGGTAAAAAAAGTTTCAAAGAGATCAGCTACAGGCTTGTATAATCATGTTGAGTTGCCGAATAGGTGGTTGATTCCAATAAGATGGGCTATATGGTATGACTATTGGTTTGCGAACAGTTAATTAACATAATTTTAATTATAGGAAAAATAGTAATGGCAAAATCTCTCCATTATGTTACCCAAATCATATCCGTATGAAATATCCTTTCTTTGGTATGAACTCTGCACAGATTCCGTTTTTACATACTTTTCGATATGGAATATTGTTGCTGAGATCTTCAATCACAATGCATTTTTCGTCACCACAGAAATTTAGTTTTTCAAGGTCTTGTATGATGTCGTAGGTGATTTTACGCATATGCAATGCGTGTAGGATGTCGCCGGCTTGTGGCCTGGTAATTTCACTTTCGTAAAAGCACGCAAACAAATCGGTGTCGTTCATTTGTGCTACAACGTTGTCTTTTTTGTATAAATGCCATCGGTTGACCATTTTTACGATATGATCAGATTCCGAAATAATCTGAATTCGTTTTTCCGGACCGAATCTGTTTCTGGTCGTGCGGATGTCGCTGGCTTCAGATGGGGCCAAATGAATAACCTTTCCAACCATTATTTTACTATTGACCAGGTATTTAATCATTCCCTCGGCGTATGCAGCACCCATACTATGCGTCAGAAAATGTACCCTTGTGTTGTTAAGGGAGATACTGTCGCCCAATAATTCTGCGATATGTTTTTCAACGTAGCGGTAACCTTTTCTCTGCCGTTTTTTTGCGCCAGTGTTAACGGTAAAATCCCCACCATCTACAAATACCAGTTTTCTTGTGTTGAAATATTGGTAGGTATGCTCAAAAAAGAGTTTTATCTGCTGCTGGTTGTAGTTCCATTTTTCCAGCGATTTGGTCTGTATGGAATCGAATTGCCAGTAGCACTGGAGGTTACATTGACTTGGAGAAAATTTTTGCTTTCCCCAAAAACCATTTACCAACAGCAGAACGTCGGTAGTGTCAGCAACCGATTTTGTGAATGCCGGTGGCAGTGTAAAAAGAATAAGGAAAAATATCAGAATTGCTGCTTTCACGATGCTAAAATACATATTTTACCCTGTAAAGGTTCTATTTGTTGTCAATTATTATCTTTGTATGGTTTTTAAACGCTTCAACTTTACATCGTTGTATACCCTTTTGAAAAGTGCTTTTTCCGGTATCCCACCTAAAATCTGGTTGCTCTCTTTTGTTAGCCTGATTAACCGAAGCGGAGCCATGGTCATTTGTTTTTTGGCGTTGTATCTGACTGAAAATCTTAATTTTACCATTGAGCAAGCTGGGTATGCAATGTCGTCTTACGGGTTGGGAGCGATTGTTGGAGCATTTTTAGGTGGAAAATTGACAGATCGGATCGGGTATCGGAATGTCATGTTGCTAACTTTGAGCGGCACCGGCATTATAATGCTTTTAACAATGTTGGTTACGAAATTCTTCTCGATGTGCACAATCCTGTTTCTGTTGAATTGTGTCTCTGAGGCGTTTCGTCCTGCGTCTTCGGTTTCCATAAAAGTCAATAGTACGGAAGAGATTCGGGCGAGGTCATTTTCACTTTATCGCGTATTTATCAATCTGGCCATATCTTTGGCCCTTACTCTAGGCGGTATCATTATCGGTTTTGGTTGGAAATGGATTTTTATTTGTGATGCCATTACCTGTTTTTTTGCAGCCGTGTTGCTGTTTGTTACTTTGCCCCAATCAACTTATGAGCCAGAAAACGGAACTCAAGGTTATCCTGATGTAAAGCGCTCAGTAGCTTGCCAGGATACAGATTTCATACTGTTTCTTCTCTTTACCTTTCTCAGTGCTGTAGCTTTTATGCAGATTCTATGGACAGTTCCTGCATTTTTCAAGCATGTATATGGGTGGTCAGAGTCCAGAATTGGAATGGTTTCAGCATTAAATGGATTAGTCGTAATGCTGATTGAACTTCCTTTGATTTTTGTTCTCGAGGGCAAAAAGAAAACCTTGTGGATGGTCCGGTTGGGTATCATTCTGTATGGATTATCTTACATCATGCTCACCTTGCCGGCTGAATTTGGGATACTTTGGGCAATTGCATATATGGTCATCATTTCTTTCGGTGAGATGCTTGTCATGCCATTTAGCTCTACCTGGGTCACCTTTCGTTCGCCCTTGCAAAACCAGGGTGAATATCTTGCCTTATACACCATGTCTTATTCCTTTTCCAATGTACTATCCCCGTGGATTGGTACGCAAATAATTGCACAACTGGGCTATTCCTATTTGTGGATGGCCATGGTGGTGGTTTCTACATGTAGTCTGCTGGGATTTTATTGGCTTGAGCGTAGACTTGTTAAGTCTGGGCAGATTCATTCTGTTCCTCTTGATGCAGGATAGTTTTGCAATACTCAAAAATTTTATTTGTCGCTCCCCTATTGTCCGCCATGTACTTTTTTATCGTTTTAGAAGCTTTGTTATAGAAGTCAATGTTTGATAACATATTGAATTTCAGTATAAATTCATCAGAATTTCTTACGGAAAATGCCCCTTCCGCTTCGACCATTTGGTAGGATTCCTCAAACTGACGATATTTTGGTCCGAAAATCACAGGTATTCCGAATGCCATCGGTTCAAGTGTATTGTGAATCCCCGCTCCAAAACCACCGCCTATGTAGGCTATTCGGGCATATCTGTAAAGGGATGAAAGCATGCCGATGTTGTCAATTATCAGTACTGATGCTGCAGCAGTGTTTTCAGCAGTGGCGTTGGAATAACGCAGGCATCTTTCATTTCCCCATTGGTTTTCTATCTGCAGGTAATGAGTTTCATTTAATTCGTGTGGTGCGATAATCAGTTTCCAGTCGGGGAAGTTTTGAAATCTTTTTAATATTTCAACGTCCCTTTTCCATGTGCTTCCGGCTACCAGTATTTTTTTGCCATAACAGAATTGCTCTACTATTGGAAATTCAATAGCTGCTTTGGCTATGTCCAGCACCCTGTCAATTCGCGGATCACCCGCAACTGTAATTCTGGTCGGATCCAAATCCGCGAATTTTGAAACAATCGTGTCTCTCGATGATGTGTTTTGAACAAAGAAGTGGGTTATTTTTGTGAAAACAGACCGAAAAAGAGTGAAAAGGCGAGAAAAATAAATCATTTCAGGTCGAAATATGGCAGCAATGTAAATGGTATTTATTTTTCGCAATGTAGCCTCATGAAGAAAATGGTACCAGAATTCGTATTTGATGAAGACAATTAAAGACGGCTTGACGAGGTCAAGAAATTTGACGGCATTCCAACGACTGTCTGCCGGAAGGAAGGTTACTATATCTGCATTTGGATAATTTTTGCGTATCTCATAACCTGAAGGAGAGTAAAATGTCAGCAAAATTTTATAATCAGGGTAGTTCGCCTTCACTTTTTCAATCAGCGGTCTACCCTGCTCAAATTCCCCCAGCGATGCTGCATGGAACCAAATAATTTTATCCTTTTCGTGGATTTTGTTTTTCAGCAGCTCAAAAATATTTTTTCTGCCCTCCACCCAGTTTTTTGCCTTTGGGTGACCTGTTTTCGCAGCAATGCGAATCATAGCCACGAATAATTTTAGGCAAATGTTGTACAGAAAAATCATAATGAAAATAAAAAAAACCACCTGTTTTCAGATGTAAACAGGTGGTTGATGAACAAAAGAGCTTGTGTTATTCAATAATAAGCTTCTCAGTACGGAATTTATTCTCGTTGTTTTTGATGACGATGAAATAAAGTCCCTTACTTAGGTCATTCTTCTCAATCAGCAAGGATTCACTCACATTTGTGTACTTGCGAACCACCTGACCATTTACCGAAGTAATATCAACATTGTACATTTCTTTTGCACCGTTGATAGAAAGTAAGGCAAATTCTTCCATTGGATTTGGAGCTACCGTAGTGCTGATGTTCAGCAACTGATCTTCAATGCTTGAAGTACAGCTTGGCAGTCCAGAAACAGTTACGAAGAAATCTTCGCAGGCAGTCGGATCGGCAACGCCCTTTCCTTTCCCTTCATTTCCCCATGGTGAATTAGGGTCAATCGGGTGCTGATTGAAAACGCAACTCACTTCAGTTAGAGGTGTAGTAATGCTATAGTACGATTTTGGATTTGGGACATCAATCCAGAATATTCCCGCACCTTTCGCAATACCTGCTATGTAGCCATCCTTGTCTGCAGGTACAACGTTTTGCCATTTTGCAGCTCCGATGGTTACGCCTGAATGGAAACCGATTTTAGAAAATGAGGCCAACTGGTTTTTGCAACTATTTTTGTCATTGTAGATGAGCCTGAAGCCACCTTGATTGTTCAGTTTACATGCAGAAATAGCCGGGTTTGTCTGAGCAGAAAGATTTCCTGCTACAGCCAGAGCAAGACCGAAAATGAAGTAGATTTTTTTCATAAGTTTAATTTTTTTGTGAAAGAATATAATATGGTATTTGTAAACGTATTGCAAATATAAACAGATTGTATTCTTCAAATAAGATACAGATCATTTTTTTTACAAAACATATAAAAATTAAATTACCTCCACAATTTCAAGTCCGTAGCCCGTAAGTCCAATGCGTTTTTTCGGATTGTTTGAGATTAATTTTAATTTGGTGATACCCAAATCATGTAGAATTTGGGCACCTACACCATAATCACGTTGTTCCATTTCCTTTCTTTCTCCGTGATGACCTTGCAAACTCAGCAGCCTATTGATGAGGTTGGCTCCCCTTTCACCGTGTCTCATACAAAGAAGCACTCCCCTGCCCTCTGCCTCAATCATAGACAAGGCACTGTGCAGTTGCTTATCATAACCATCAAACAGAAGTCCCATTATGTCTCCGGTTTCATTGTCAGAGTATACTTTAACGGGGACTGCATCACCCGGTGACCAAGAGCCTTTCTTTAGCGCCAAATGAACATCACCTTCATTTATGTGCGAGAATGCAATTGCCTGAAACTCTCCGTAAGGTGTCGAAATTGAGGCAGTAACTTCTCTTTTGACCAGTCTTTCTTTCTGCATTCGATAGGCTACCAGATCGTCAATGGACACAATCTTGAGTTGAAATTTTTCAGCAACCTTCAACAATTGGGGCAATCTTGCCATGGTGCCATCTTCATTGAGTATTTCTACTAGTACACCCGCCGGATAAAGGCCGGCAAGCCTCGATAAGTCAACAGCTGCTTCGGTGTGCCCTGTTCTCCTGAGTACTCCACCTGTTTTGGCTCTGAGCGGGAAAATATGACCGGGTCTGGCGTAGTCAGATGCCTTGATTTCTGCCTTGGTAAGGCCACGAATTCCCATTGCGCGATCGTAGGCAGAAATTCCTGTCGTGCATCCATGACCTATCATGTCAATGGAAACCGTGAATGCGGTTTCATGGACTGCGGTATTTGAAGATACCATCAAGGGCAGTTCAAGTTCATCAGCACGCTTTTCCTCGAGTGGAGTACAGATGAGTCCTCTTCCGTGGGTAGCCATAAAATTGATGATCTCGGGCGTGACCAGTTCTGCGGCGCATACGAAGTCTCCTTCGTTTTCGCGGTCTTCATCATCTACGACGATGATGACTTTTCCGTTCCTAATGTCTTCAATTGCTTCTTCTATTGTGTTCAGCCGCATTATTCAGTTTTTTTGATTAATTTATCTCCTGGTGGGTTCCCAGATGCCGTTTTGTCTTCCTCCCCAATACCTGATCAAACCCAGCAATAGTGCAAAATTGGCTGCAAAAAAATAGGTGATGAGTCTGAATGGGGAAAAATGTATGTGCAGTTTTTCCATTACTTTGTACACCAGTGGAATGAAAATCATCATACCGATGTGAAAACCAAGTAACAAAAGAAAAAGTGTGTTGTTCATTGCAAGCGGCACCAAAGTTAAGAGCGCAATAAGCAATAATACAGGACCTATCCAGCGAATAATTTTATGAGAGAAAAGAACGATGCTGATTCCTGAAAAGGGAAAGTTTATCCAGAGCTTTCTGAAACGAATCATATTTTGGTAATTACCGGTTCCAATTCTGGATTTTCTTTTTATTTCATCAGTTATTTCGTGTGAAACTGCTTCGTAGCAAACAGATTTTGGTTCAACGATGGCCTTCCCTCCCTGCTCAATGGCAGTCATAGCAATATAAAAGTCATCGACTAGAAAGTGCGAAGGTACGTTCTTGTAAAATGATGACCTGATACAGAAGCATCCACCCATTGGGCCAGAAAATACACGAAAAATTTTTCCTTCACCATGCTTCAAGGCAATCTCCCCAGAAACGTAGGTTTTTTCTGACTTTGAGATCCCTTTTTCGGCCAGTCCGGTACTGATTATGTTGCTTTCAACAATTGCTATGTCAGATGATTTGAAATGCTTCATCAATTCGAAGATCGTTGCCTCGCTGAACATTACGTTGGCATCTGTAATCATTAGAATGTGTTCATGGTTTACTTCTTTTGCTCTCGCCGCGAGATAGTTTATTATGCTGGGCTTGCCCTGGCGGTTGTTAAAATAAACCGGATAGATAAAATTGTATTTGCTGGAAAGCTCTGTCAGTATCTCATTAGTAGCATCTGATGAATTGTCGGACCCCACCCAGATAGCTGCATTTTTAACGCCGGCAGCATTCAAACTTGAAATGACGGATTCAATTTTTGCACCGATAACTTTTTCCTCGTTGTAGGCTGCGATTAGTATCGAGAGGAACGGAAATTCATCAGCATCGCTGTAAGTCTGCTGATTTGCTGTATAAAAACGTTGAAATATTCTGATGATGAGTGGATAAAGCACATAGGTGTACAGCAACAATCCGATACAAAGCGCATAAATCACACCCAGAAAATACATAAGAAAGTATGCAGGTTATTTGAGTGGCGAAGGTACAAAAAAATACGCTCAGGAAGCCAAAATGGGTTCGGCTTCTTTTTTGTCCAATTTTAGATTGCAGATTTTGTGGTAAAATGCTAGCAGATGTTCAGCTAGCCGTACATTGTCGTAGTTATTGCCGATAAATTCCCGGGCGTTTCTTCCCATTTCCTTCAGGTCACCATGCTGAGTGAGGCAATATTGGATAGCAGATTTAAACTCTTCCGGCTTGTCCGCAATGTAAACATGCTCTCCATTAACTGCTGGTATTCCCTCAATACCAATACGCGTTGATAAGACGACCTTTCCTAAAGCCATGCCTTCGAGGATCTTTGCCCTCATGCCACCCCCGGACAAAAGTGGAACCACCATGATGGAATGATCCGAAATAAATGATGAAGCATCTGCCACTTCACCGTGCAAGACTACCTGCTTGCTCTCATATTTTCTGAGTTCTTGAGGCATATTTCTACCGGCAATATGGAAACTGAGGTCTTTAAAAGTAGATTGCAACAGTTTCCATGGTCCATTTAAGAACCATAACAGTCCTTCTATATTGGGTTGCCAGTCCAGTGAACCGATAAATGAAAGCGAAAGCGGTTGCTGAAAACTGCTTTCGTCGTATTGGTAATCCTGCAGATTTATTCCTATCGGCAAAGCAAGCCCGTCTCTCCGGTAGCCGAGTAATCGGTACAGTTCAAGGTCTCTTTCTGTGATTGGCACTATGGCGTCTACACGCGCCAATTGAGCAATTTCGTATTTTTTAAGTTTGCGGGTGAGATATTTGAGGTAGTTTTTTCTAAAAAAGTTGCACTCGTTTGCGGTGAGCCTCTCCCAGATTTCAAATTCTACATTGTGAGAGCGTAGGACAATCTTTGCATTGGAATATTTTCTGATGCAATCGATATAGGGCGTCAGATACAGTGTTTCAAGTTGAATTACATCAAAAATCTCCTGCTGTAAAATCTCGGAGAGTTGCTTTTCGAAGGCTGCACTGTTGAAGCGCTCAATGTGAAAAGATTTTGATGAAAACAGATTTTTAAATGCATCAGATACCCTGATTTGGTTGTCAATATCGACTGTCCAAATATCATTGTAATATGACAGCTCTTCAGGGAGCTTGTCTATCTTGTAATAGTGCTTTGAAGTGTTCATGGCCAACAAGGAAACCTCCGCACCACAGGTTTTCAACGCCTTACTAAGATTGGTGACAGCAATGGATTCCCCGTCTTTTAGTGGAAAAGGAAATTTTTTACAAATCTGCAATATTTTCATCGTATTCAGACAGCTGCGTAGTTTTCCAGGATAGTTTTTGGGTTAAGAAAGTATTTTCAAAGATTGCTTAATGAGTTCTTCAACAGTATTGATATCAGGCTGTTCTTTGCTTAGTCTATTCAGTGCTTTTTGGACATTGATTTTCTGGAACCCAAGTGCCACAAGTGCAGAGCAGGCTTCTTCGCGGAGCGGGCTCTCTACAGATAACGCAGAAAGTTGCATATTCGCTGCGTCTGTAGTTTTACTAACTTTGTCCTTTAGATCCAAAATGATCTGTTTGGCTGTCTTCGGTCCAATTCCCTTGATTTTGTTAATGGCTACAACGTTTTCATGCGCAATCGCTGCTCTAATTTCGTCAACACTCATGGATGAAAGCATCAGTCTTGCCGTGTTGTATCCTACTCCGGAAACGCTGGTCAGCAAAATGAACATCTCCCTTTCAGAAGACTCTGCAAATCCGTACAATACTTGCAAAAAGGAACGCGGAGAGTCCTCTTTTATCTGCGCATGAACGAAAATTTTTACGTTCGTTTCATGCTCAATCTTGGAGAAAGTTGCAAGGCTGATGTTCAGGTGATAACCTATACCGTTGTTTTCTATAATGATGTGCGTTGCAGATTTTTCGGTAATCTGACCTTTGATGTAGCTGATCATACAAGTGATTTGTTGTCGTTAATTTTAATGTTTACGGGTTTTATGATAAAACCGCTGTCTTTCAATTGCTTTAATATCCCCTTTTTTCCGGCCAGGTGTCCTGCTCCAAGTGCTGTAAACACAGACATTCGGTTTGCCGTTTCGGCTATTCGGGCAGACATTAGGTCATTTCTCCTGTACACCAGAACTTTTCGGATAAATTTATTCCCCTTCTTTGAGCTTTTATACAATGCCGCAATGTCCATTTCCAGGTAATCTTTGACCATGCGGCTGAATTTCCTGCGAAAGTTGGCAGATTGCATGACCAGTTGGTACAGCATGTCTGATTGTATCCTCAATGGGATTTCGGTGTAATAGGCTATTTGTTCTGCGGCACTTTCGATCCCGGTTGTTGGTTTGCCCTCTGACAAAGCGATATCCCATAGCTTTTCATCCAAAGAAGAATGACCCGTTTCCAGAAAGTTTTTACCAAGGGTAGTGTAGAGTGCGAACGGCGACATTTGCTTCACATCCTCAATTGAAATGCCAAATTTTTTCTTCAATTGAGCAGATAATTTTTTGAATTTCCCAGGCTTGAAAAGGTCTTTTAGCTGTTGGTCCTCTCTGAGCAAAAGAAAATCTCTTGAAATATTTTCCAGCTCGTTGATGTCTGATTCTGCAGCAAATACGCTGCATGATCTCAGATATGGCAACACCGAAAGAAGGATTTTTTCAATCTCGTCATTCCAGATGTGTATGGTGCCGAATATGTAGGATTCATGCTCCAGGCCAGGTTTAGAAATCCTCCAAAGCAGCGTATTTTTGTTTTTTTTCATCTGCTGCAAAGATAACGTTTAAATTAAAAACCAATTTTCTTTGTGACAATTGCGCACGTATTTGTGCTCATCTGCTTTTTGAAAGATGATTCAGCTTTGTTTTTAGCTCCTTTAAAACTGAACACGATACTTTAGGGAATGGATTTTTTTCTTTATTTGGTACTTGGTTGAATAAACTTGCCTTACCTTTGAGCCTAAATAAAGATGCATTTTTCGGCATCTGAAATTCTGATAATTAAGCTTCTAATCGTATGAAATGTCTGCCAGGTTCTGTCTTCTGTAGTTCTGAAATTGCTCCGTTGAAACGTGTAATCGTGCATCGACCTGATGAAGGTATTGCGCGCATTTCGCCGAAAGATGCTGAGGAATTGCTTTTTGATGATATTGTACACCTTCCCAACATGCAGGAAGAGCACGATGTTTTCACAGCTGTCCTGCGTGCCTTTCTTGGCAAGGAAAATGTTCTCGAGACACAGCAGCTGCTTGCGGAGGCGCTTGGTGCCGATGAGGAATCCAAACAATGGATGATCAATGAAATCATTGATTATGAAGAGTTGCCAACAGATGTAAAAGAACTACTTCAGGGCTTGTCGAATGACGAATTAGCTGACTTGCTCATCAGTGGTTACATGGAGAAAGAAGATTACTATCTGTTTGACCCCATTCCAAATTTCATTTTCACACGCGATATTGCGGTCGTGGTAAATGATTTTGTTATTATTACTAAAGCTGCCAGATCAGCGAGGTTCAGGGAGAATTTTCTTGCGAGATTCATCTTCTTTGCACATCCGATTTTCAAAGAGACCAGAGACCAGAACAAGATCATCAACATGAATGATGTGAATGAATTTCCGCCATCGCGAAAAGGAGACTTTATTTCCATTGAAGGTGGTGACATGATGATCATCAACAAGGATTACCTTTTGATCGGCTGTAGTGAAAGGACCAACGCCTACTCCATCAAGTTGCTTAAAGACGCACTTTTCTCACGGAAAGTGGTCAAAAATGTTGTACAGGTAAACATACCTTTAGACCGTGCGTACATGCACTTGGACACCATATTTACGCAGATCAATGCGAATCACACCTGTGCATTCAAACCAATTATACTCGAGGGACTTAGCTCATATGTCGAAGTGCATCGCCATACCGGAACTTCCACGACTTATGCTTCACTTGATGAGTTTTTGAAGGCTGAAATCAACACCAAAATGAAGTTTATCCTCTCAGGTGATGGTGAATCACCATGGCAGGAGCGAGAGCAATGGACCGATGGTTGCAATCTTGTGGCACTGCGTCAGGGTGTTGCACTGACTTATGATCGCAATCCGAAAACGGAACTTGCTTTTCGTGACTATGGGTATACCGTGATACATGCCCGTCAATTGCTCGCAGATTTTGAAAGTGGAAAGTTGAAGCCTGAGGACATAAAAAACACCATCATTACATTGCCATCCAATGAGCTTTCAAGAGCACGCGGAGGTTCGCATTGTATGACCTGTCCCATAGAGCGTGAATCCCTTTGACTTCCTGCTGACTGACGCCATAATTTTTAGCTAATGGATACATCAAAATATTTCAAAGACCTGAAGGTCATTGAATTAGCTTCTGTGTTGGCAGGACCTGCTGTTGGCATGTTTTTCTCCGAATTGGGCGCTGATGTGATAAAGGTTGAAAACAAACCAGGTGGTGGGGATGTGACCCGTAGTTGGAAATTGCCGGTGGAGGATACAGAGTGCGAATATTCAGCCTACTTTTGCTCGGTGAACTGGCAAAAAAAGCACTTTTTTCTTGACTTATCTCAGGAAAATCACCAGTTACGAGTGCATGAATGGATCAAGGCAGCTGATGTGGTGATCAGCAACTTCAAGACGTCCTCCGCACTAAAAATGCGTATGGATTACGCTACCTTGAAGAGCATCAACCCGACATTAATTTTTGCACAGATTTATTCTTTTGAAGAGGAAAACGATGTTCCTGCATACGATATCGTATTGCAAGCAGAGACTGGTTTTCTTTCTATGACCGGTGAAAAAGACCGCCTTCCTGTCAGGATGCCGATAGCAATGATTGATTTGATGGCTTCCCACCAGTTGAAGGAGGGCATCCTCTTGGCAATGATTGAAAAGTACCGTACCGGCAAAGGAGCTTTTGTATCAGTGTCGCTATATGATGCAGCACTCGCATCGCTTGCCAACCAGGCATCAAACTACCTTATGACAGGTGTTATCCCCCAACGTATGGGATCGCAACATCCCAATATAGCTCCGTATGGTGATGTTTTCATCAGTAAGGATAACCAAATGCTCGTTTTTGCCGTGGGTACTGATGTACAGTTTGAAAAGTTGTGCAAGGTACTTGGTGCGGAGTCGCTTTTGCAATACCCGGGTTTTGTTAGTAATGCTCTTCGGGTTATACATAGGTCAGAACTTGTAACCGCCCTTCAGGATAAGATAATTTTATTGAACAGCGATAGCATCATTGCGGATTGCAAACTGTACCAGATACCAGCCGGTAGTGTAAAAGACTTGAAGGAAGTATTTGCCCGGGAATCTGCGCAAAGGCTAGTGCTGACCGAAAAAATGCATGATGGGAAGACAACAAAGCGCGTAAAAACTGCTGTTTTTAAAATAAGACATTAACTTTGGTGGATGATATCGCAATTTCATTCTTACGGAAACATGGCAGGAAATACTCAACGTTTGCTGATGAAGTGTGCTTTTATTTTGTTGTTATTGTTTTGCATTCCAAAACATGCTGAGGCCACGCATATAGTTGGAGGGGAATTAACGTATTCCTGTTTGGGAAACAACCGCTATGAAATTTCTCTTACCCTGTATCGGGATTGTGTTAATGGGGTTCCGCCATTCGATCCTATTGCATATATTGGTGTATTTGGAAGTGACAATAAACTGCTGAATACAATAAAAATTGCCCGAAGAGACACATTAAAACTGAATCCGGTTTTGAATGATACCTGTTTGGTCATACCACCTAATGTTTGCGTATCTACCACAACCTACAAGGACACCATCACCCTTTTACCCCGGGCAGGAGGTTATGTATTGGCATACCAGCGTTGCTGCCGAAACAAGAGTATACTGAATATTGTAAAGCCGTTGGAAAACGGTGCTACTTTTATCGTTGAGATATCAGAACTGGCACTACAACAATGCAATTCAAGTGCGAAATTCAAAACCTGGCCACCCATTTATATTTGCGTAAACAAACCAATAGACTTTGACCAGTCCGTTGTTGATATTGATGGCGACTCAGTTTTTTACAAGCTTTGTACCCCATTTACGGCAAATGACTCTGTCGCACAACCCATGCCATCGGGCCCTCCACCCTACGGAAATGTAATTTGGAAACCACCATATAGCATTGATAATATTCTTGGAGGAATCCCATTGAAGATAGATCCAAGAACAGGTATCCTATCAGGTACGCCCAACACCATTGGTCAATTTGTCGTAGGAATCTGCATAGAGGAGTTCCGAAAGGGTGTTTTAATCTCAACAACCCGCCGGGACTTTCAATTTAACGTTGGTGTATGCGGTCAGTCGGTTGCGTCCATTTTTGCTCCTACTGTCGTTTGCGATAACAGCACTGTGTTTTTTACCAACAATAGCCTCAATTCGAATAGGTATGAATGGGATTTCGGCGTTCCCAGTGCAGATTATGACACTTCAACGATGAAGGATCCTGCATTTGTTTATCCTGACACCGGCACTTATACTATCCGGCTTATTACACAGCCGGGATCAGTGTGTGCCGATACTTCGTACCACACTGTGACATTAAAGGAGTCCGGAATTAATGCCAACTTTTTATGGGAAGAGCTCAGTTGCGAGGATAGTCTGGTGTTGAAAATTACCAATAAATCAACGGAAAATCAAGGTCATAAAATTGTTTCTTACTACTGGGAGTTAGTTCACAATGATATGGACACGCTCCGATCGGTGGAAAAAGACCCCATTTTTAATCTGAAATTAGCCGGCGCCTGGACAATAAAACTAAAGGTGGTTTCGGACAATGGTTGTGAGAAGTCCATTCGAAGGGACGTGAATGCAGATTTGATAGAAATAGAGCTGCCGGACACATTGAGGGCATGTGTTGGGCGAAAAGTTCAGCTGAATCCCAAAGGGGGCAACAGCTCGATGACATTCGAATGGCAGCCGGCAGTAGCATTCGCCGACCCCAAACAAGCACGTCAGGAAGTTGTGGTTTCAGAGGAGTTGAAAGTTTATGCTGTAGTGGTGAGTAATGGAAATTGTACTAAAAAGAAGTTTATCTATGTCCTCAAAGACAGTAGTACCCCCAATATTCAGGCCACGGCAAAACCAGATACAATAAATCTAGGGGGCAAATCACAGCTGGAAGCGACATTCTTGCCTGGTGCGTACCTCTATCAATGGAGTCCTGAAAATACGTTGAGCAGCAACAACATCTTCAATCCCAATGCAGCTCCATCGGTTACTACAACTTATACTGTTACGGTTACCAATACAAAGTCGCAGTGCTCGGCCACTGCACAGGCTAGGGTTTTTGTGATTCTGCCGGTTTGCGGAGAACCAAATATTTTTCTACCCAGTGCCTTTACGCCCAATGATGATGGGTACAACGATTTGCTTAAAGTCCGGGGTATTGTTATTGACGAGGTAAAACTACTGATATACGACCGCTGGGGCGAAAAGGTATTTGAATCAACTGACGTCAATGGTGCGTGGGACGGCACCTATCATTCAAAGCCCTGTCCGCCGGATGTGTATGGTTATTACCTGGAGGTCAAGTGCCTCAATGGTGAAAAATACATCAAAAAAGGTAATGTAACACTGATAAGGTGATTCATCAATATTAGGCTGCACTCTGGTCTTTCATTTCTGTTGCTAGCGCTGACCCCAGATATTGCTCGATGGCGAAATGAACTATGTAAATAACCGGCGTCATCAGTAAGGCCACAACAAACTTGTAAACGTAGGCAACCAGCCCTAACGCAAACACCCTCTGAATACTCCAGCCTGCACCGATGTAAAAAGCAATAAAAAGGACTATAAAGCTATCAAAGAACTGAGAAACAAGCGTTGATCCTGTTGATCGTAACCATATCGCTTTTTCTCCGGTCATTTTTTTGATCTTGTGAAAAACAACCACGTCTACAAGTTGTCCAAACAAAAATGCGGTAATCGAACCTAGTATTATCCAACTGCCTTGGCTGTAAACCATTTTAAATGCGGTGTTGTAATCACCCACCTGCTGTCTTAGCGTTTCCTGTTCTGAGATTGGTAAAGCAGAATTGATATGTGATTGAGGCCAAAAATCTGCCGGTTGCAAGTGTATGGCGAGATTTACCATTAAAAAAGAATATGCTATCAAACCGGCAGCAATGTAGGAAAGAAATCGTACCCCTTTTTGACCATAGTATTCATTGATAATATCTGTCATAACAAATACAAATGGCCACTGGATAACCCCTGCAGTCATATTGAATGAGAGATTCTCCAGTCCGAACAAGCTAATGTGAAAAGGAGGTATACCCAGCGTCTGTTCTACAGAGAAAATTTTCACACCGATGAATTCGGCAACCAAAGCATTGGCGATAAAAAAGCCTCCAAGGATGATGAATAGTTTTTTGCTTTTGTCTTCGAAAAAAGAAGGCTTGGTTGAATGCATCTTTATTCAGTGTCTTTTATGTGACTATTAAAGGTTTTTAAATCCCTGTTTACGGCAATGGCGGCATTGAGTTCAAATCCAAGCAGCATATTAAACACATTTAACTGCAACCACAACAGAAAAACAATCAGCGTTCCGATAGAGCCATAGAGTTTGTTGTAAGAACCAAAGTTGTCCACATAATACGAGAACAACAGTGAAATGATTATGGATAATATGGTGGCTAGTGTGGCACCCGGATTAACAAGTGGTAATTTCTTTTTCAATGGCACTCCCAATCTATAGATGACTGAAATTCCGCCATACAGTAATGAAACCATAACCAACCAGCGAATAAGGGTTAGTCCGATTTTCTCAAATTTTTTCAGTTTTATAAAATCAGAAATGTATTCCACTATACTGCTTCCCATGATCCCAAGTATTACCGATGCAAGTAACAGGACGCCGAGTAAAAAGGTCAGTTTGATGGCAATCCACCTTTTTTGCAAGGCACCATGGTCATGAAAAGTGGTATGGTTGGCTTTTTCAAATCCCTTCATCATTGCTAGCATTCCATTGCTTGAGAAGTAAATGGCTAGTACAAAACCCACGGAGAGCAAACTGCTTCTTTTTATGGTAGTTATGTCTTTAATGGTCTTGAGTACAACCTGCTCTGCACTACCCGGCATCAAGTCATGAACGGTCACTTTTATCAGGTCATTAAAATTGGAATACAGTGGTGTGTACGCGATCAGCGTAAAAAGGACGATGAGCGAAGGGAAAATAGATATGAAGAAACTAAAACTGATGGCATTTGCCCTGGAATTAAGTGCATCTGTTTTCCACTCCAGCCAGATAAAAGAAAGGATATCATAAATGGAATTGCCCTCGGAACCAGGAAAAATGGTTACTTTCGACCAGCTGACAAGTGTCTTGTAGGGGTAGGATTTTCGGGCCAGCCCTCCAATTTTCGAAAGTAATTTCAGAAAGTTAATTCTGAATAAAAAACGGATGAAGTTTTTCATAGAGGTGTTTGGGCATTGCAATTCGTTTTCCGCTGTTCATATCTATAAAGCACAATCGAACATGGCCGCTATTCAATAGCTTTTGGGTATCGTTAAATATTTCTGAGTGAAAGGTAAGGGAGTTTTCCTCTAGTACCCTTACAGATGTTTCTATCGTCAGCACATCATCATATAGCGCCGGCCTTAGAAATCGCTGCTGCATGTAAATTACGGGCATCATGACCTTGTGGTTTTCCTCAAGCTCCTTGTAACTAAGTCCCAGTGATCTCATTAACTCTACCCTTCCTACTTCAAAGTACTGCGCATAGTTTCCATAGTAAAGATATTTCATCTGATCGGTTTCAGCATATCGTACCCTTAATTTGGTTTCAAATGTGTACATATTGTCTCCCCGTCATTTTTTAATAAATTTCAGCGTCAGAGTATTGTCTTTCGTTAGGATGTTGAACAAATAGACACCAGAAGCAAGGTCGGGTTGATCAAATTTAATAGTCTGCGAAGGGCTGTTGATGACTATATTCGATTCCCATAAAGTTGTGCCGTTAAGGTTGGTAATACTCAACTGAGCATCTGCAGGTGTCATATCGTTAAGTATGATATTAAAACTTCCTTCATTTGGATTGGGAAGTAACTGTGCTGTTCCGGATGATCCTATTGCACCTGTCGAAGTAGTGGTCATGTTGACTTTTCGGGTTAGTCGCCCTTCTCCACATTCATTTTTTGAGCTCAGAACAACACTATAAGACCCTTCCTTATTGTACACGTGCGCAGGCTCAAATTGATCGGAGGTGTTTGTATCGCCAAAATCCCAAAGATAGCTGTTCGCGTACTGACTTTGGTTTTTGCATTCCACCGCAAGTCCGTTCAGTAGCACTGAAAATCTTGCCACCGGCAACTGTTGAATCACAAGATTATTAAACTGTGCAGAAGAGGTGCCCAGCGGGCTCGTCAATTTTAAGGTTACAGCTGTATTTGCCGTTGCAGTTGGATAGATCACATCAATGGGTCCGGGTCCAACTCCCCTGGCAGGATTTCCTCCGGCGAAAGTCCATTCGTAAATAAAACTTGGGTCAGTATTTTTAGCTGCGTAGGTATTTACACCCAGTGGACAAAGTGTAGATTTTGAGGCAATTATCTCTGCTTTTGCAGTTACAGGATTGTAATCTCCGAATCTAACGTTGTCAATATATAGTACACTGATTTTTTTACTCGTAGCTCGGAAACCGAAGATAATTGTTTTTCCTTTCAGTGCACTAATGTTGACAGGCACTAGTCTCCAACTGCTTGAGTAGTTAGGTTGCCATACGTTTGGTTCCGAATCGGTTGAAAGGTTTTTGTCCGACAGAGAAAGCAATCTTTTCTCATCGGATTTATCACAATTTTCGTAAGCAAAAATCTCCATTAGATCGGTTCCCAGGGTTGAGTTTCCTGCACCATAGGCCATGTCAAACATCAGGTAAGGATTAGCTACTGTACTGTCAATGTAAACTGGTGGGGTAAACAATTCATCGCTTCTGTTGAGTGACGCCTGGTTAAGATTTATACTGAGTGCATTGGAACGCAATCCGTTAACTCCAGGCACCACGACATTTTCCCATGTGAAGTTGTCTGTAGGAATTTGTCTGGTTGTCCATCCCTCCGGGTAGCCGACGTTTTGTCTGTTGAAATTTTCAGAATATGTAATGGATTTTACCTGATTAGTCACGTCTGAAACATTGTATGAAATCGTTTTTCGGATGGTGTCATTAGCTTCAAACAAATCTCCGTCGCTAAGAGTAACCCAGGCCTTAAGGGTGGCAGATCCATTTCCGCTTACGCTGAATCTTCTGCTGAAAGTATGTGTTGAATTCTCCTTTCTTCCGAGCTTGATTGCTATAGTGTCGGTCACCACGGCATTACTGCCAATCTGATAAGAAACATATGCGTCTGACTGAATGTCATCACCTGCGTTCATGATAGAAATCTCAACCGAGTCGGTAAGCATGGAATCACACTGAGAGGAATAGTAGTCTTCTGTGGAGAGAAAATTACCCTCCAGTGCTAGGTCTTTACTAAGCGGACAGTTGAGCAAAGCAGCAGGAACAGAAATGGCATTTTTTCGCTTGCTGATCATCCCCGAACTATCAAATTCAGAACGTATGGTAAACCAGTTACTACTGTTGCTGAAAAAACCTTTCGGAGTTCCAGCTGTCAATGTTTTGCCTTTGGTTTTACCGAGTGGTTCCATGTACTTGTCACCAAGAAACATTGGTTCGTAACTAACCGGTGCGGCTATTGCATCCCAGGTCATGCTTATAGAATCTGGGCAAATTTTGGTAACTGTAAATGTTTTTGGCTGCTCGCAAATGGAGAAAAAGGAGGTTTGGTACTGCCTGTTTTTGTATGTAAATCTGAATTTTGCCCATTCTGTATTCACTTTAGGTAGTGTGTAAGTGGTGTGTGTCAGATTAATATTTTTGTAGCCCAGGTTGCTCCAGGTTTGACCGTTATTGGGGGTGAACTCTATTTTTACAGCTCCCGTATCAACGGCAGGAGTGATCCAGCGAACTGCAATTTTTTCACCGGGTAAATAGCTTTCCTTTTTCATTTCCATAGGGATGAAGTTGTCTTCAAGGAAATCCCATGTAAGATAAAATTGCTGAAGCCCCTTTGGAATGTTATATCCTGAAACCGTTACTGTGTATTCTGCATCGGGGAGCGGATTTTCTATGGCCACCTGCTCTACATTATTCAATGAATCTCTGCCTCTTTTTGCCGGAGAATCAAGATTGACGACATTTGGCGTGGGATCGAGCACGAATGGCAAGATGGTTTTGCCATCAGGTGAAGTAACAGTGAGGTCAAGGTCATTCACAAGCGCTTTTTTCACATTCGGTGATGCCTGGTAGTCCGGCCAAAGCAACATAATCTTAGCTTGTTTGATATTGACGGGCATCTTGAGCTTTATGGTTCTTACTTCTGATTGGTCAATGGAGTCCGTGCTGTATTGCTGGTTTTGGATGGCCTCTGTAGCACGCTGCGCATTGGCCACACCCCATCCGAATTTAAAGTCAGGTCCGTAATTTCCAATTTCTGTTGCCGTATTGAGCAGAATGGCTTTCATCAAGGCACCATCAGGATCGTTACCTTGGTTTTCCATTCTATAGGTTTGATACATTACTGCCAGGATACCAGCAGTTATAGGCGAAGAGAAAGATGTGCCTGAATTAACTGTGTAGGTATTGTTTGGGAAAGTCATGTTCACATTGGTGCCATGTGCTGAAACGTCCGGTTTGATGCGACCATCGTGAGCCGGTCCCCTGCTGCTGGATGGAGCGATATCAATATTGTCATCAATGTTGGCTGCTGCAATTCCGTTTTTACCTTGTTTGTGTCCGCCGGTCACATTGCCCCATTGGGTTCCTGCACCGTAGCCACAGCTGGTTCCATTGTTGTTTCCAGCAGAAAAGACATGAATCAGTTTCTTGTTTTGAAGGTGCTGAACATCAATGGTTTGGCTCACACTTGTATAGCGATTGCATCCATCGGTGTAAGAGGTGTTTGTTACCATCACCTTTTTGTATCGGTGTAGTCCTATGGTTGTATCCGTAAAACTTTGATCGTACTCAGTGATGAAAAATCCGGCACCTGTTGCAATGCCTTTCATCAAGGGATTGAGATTGCCAGCTCCGCCAGAACTCCCGGCAACCATATCAGCATGGTTTACTGAACCATTGTATCTTGAAAGCTCTGTAAGACGCCCCTTGAAGTCTATGTGAGGTCCAACTGTGCCATCATCTCGTACCTGCACATTTACACCCTCACCATTCAATCTTAGGTCAGATGCATATTCATTGTCAAGCTGCGATGACTGATGAAGTGAGCGTGAATCCTGATCTTCGGGCTCACCTTTAGGAGCGATGACATCCAGGTGTACAACAAATGGGTAAGCTGCAATCTGCTCAATAGTTGCGCCATTCGCTTTGAGATAAAGGTATTTTCGTGAGGGGAACTGTTTGATGATTTCTAGTCCGTTCCCGGTTATCAAGTCAACTGCTGCTGAATAATCTACATCATCATAAAATTGCACAAGAAGTTGTTGCGGATGATTCTGCAAAATTTCAAAAAGAGCCTTACTGATTTTCCATTCCGGCTTTACCGGAACAACAGAACGAAACGCGAATTTTCTGAGTGCTTCGGGCCGGACATTTTTTGAAATTGAAGCTATGTATGCCTTTTCAGGGAGATAATCCAGCAATTCCACACCGCTTCTGCTCAGACTTATCCTTACGGAGCTATTCGGAATATCGAAAAACTGCACAACTGCGTAGCCTTTACCTCCGAAAAATGCATGCTCTGGTAAAAATGTTCTACCCAGAATGTCCGTTCCATTTTCCGGAAGAAGAATTGTTTCATTTTGAAAATGTAGTCTGTAATCCTGAGTTTGGGCTGTGCCGCTCCGAATACAGGATAAAAAAAGCAATATTGGAAGTAGTTTTTTCATAATTGTGCGTGTTAGCGTACACTTCTAAATTTCAATGAGAAGTCATTTGTAATATCGGTCAATTGGGTAAAACTGTTTGCTGTTTCGAAACGAAAAATGACGAAATATCTGCCACTTGAGTTTAGGTTGTTGACCAACTTTCTTGGGATGACTTACATGTGTGTAATTGAATCAGGCACATCATAAAATGTCGGATGCCTGTAAACTTTACTAACTGACGGCTCAAACAGCATGTCTGTGTCTGCAGGATCAGACGCGGTAATGTTTTTGGACTCGATTACCCAGATACTAACGCCCTCTGCTCTGCGCGTGTAAACATCTCTTGCGTTTTCAATTGCCATAGCTGCATCAACCGCGTGTAAACTTCCAGCATGCTTGTGGGATAGTCCATTTTTACTACGGATAAAAACTTCCCATAGTGGCCAGTCTTTGTTCATTTTATCTAGATTTAAACGTCAAAGTCAACCACAATTCTCTCTGAAATTGGGTGTGCCTGACAGGTTAAAATATAATTGTTTTGAATTTCATCTTCCTCCAACCCATAATTGAGGTCCATTTTGACCTCGCCCTCGGTAATTTTTGCTTTACAAGTACAGCAAACGCCTCCCTTGCATGCGTAGGGAAGATCGGCTCCCATTTGGAGGGCTGCATCAAGAATATTGATTCCATTTTTAGCAAGACCAAACGTCATGACTTTTCCATCGAGCCTGATGTTGACTTCACTTAGTGATTCACTTTCAACGAGATCCGTATTTTTTAATACAGCTTTTTGAGATGCATGGCTGCTGAACAGCTCAAAATGAATTTTTTTCTTGTCAACTCCTCTATTTTCAAGGTTTTCTTCCACTGCAAAAATCATCTCTTCAGGGCCGCAAAGGAAAAAATCACTGATATTGTCTACATTGATAAAATGCTCACAAAAGGCATCACATTTTTTACCGTCTATTCTTCCATTCAGGATCTCAGAATCACTTGTTTCTCTAGAAAGAATATAATAAACACTTAGACGTTCGAGGTATTTGTTTTTCAACCCTTCTATGCCTTCTCTAAAGATAACTGACGCCGCATTTTTGTTGCCGTAAAAAAGTGTAAATGTAGATTTTGGTTCGCTCTTCAAAACTGTTTTCATGATGGACATCACAGGTGTAATCCCGGAACCTGAAGCGAACGCGACATAATTTTTGTCGTGTTTCTCGTCCATTTCCGTAAAGAATCTGCCGGCAGGTGTCATCACTTGCAGCACATCACCTGTCTTCAAATGCTCATTTGCATAAGTTGAAAAAATGCCATGTGGTACCTTTTTTATTGCTACACGAAGCTCATTATCCAGTGGACTGCTGCAAATGGAATAAGATCGGCGGACATCTTGCCCACCGATTTCTCTTCGTAGTGTGAGATATTGTCCCTGTTTGAATGAAAAATCGTTCTTCAATTCTTCAGGAACTTCAAAAGACAAGGAAACGCAGTCGGAAGTCTCCCGTCTGATATCAGATACTCTTAGTGAATAAAATTTTACAGTTGACATTTTTTGGGTAAAACATCCAGAATGCTGAGTCCGGTGGTTAAATTAAGAAAGAATTTAAGTTAGTCGTCCGAGTGAACCCGCAGGGTTGCTATAGCTGCAGCCACTAGTAAGAACCCTCCACAAATCACCCCCGAAATACGGTTGTTGTTAAGTAGATTGCTCATTATCCAGCCAAAACCCAGTGTAGCCAGAATCTCCGGAAGGACAATGAAAAAATTAAATATGCCGACATACAGACCAGTTTTTCGGTCACTTAAATGCGGAACGAGCATAGCATACGGCATCGAAAGTATACTTGACCAAGCAATTCCAACGCCTGTCATTGAAATCAGTAGAAGGAACTTATTTCCAAATAGGCCCACAGAAAGCAAGCCAGCGGCACCGGCTAACAGACAAATAAAATGTGTTTGCTTTTTACCCCATTGGTGCACCATTTTCGGTAGAAATAAAAAGGAGAATATAAAGGTAACAAGTGAGTAAAATGCAAAGCACAATCCACCCCAGTCGTTTCCGTCACTTTTCCTTTTGGTATTTGCTTTCATTTCCTCGTAAAAAGCATTGGCAGAACCAAATTGAACACTGATCTTCTGCTCCATTTTTGCGTTGAATTCTATCGCTGAGCCATATTTGATTATTAGTTCCCTGCTAATATCATAGGTTTTGTTATTTTCTAAGGCAGTCAGGTATGCAAAGTACTCCGTTTCCTCTTTGCCGTAGTCAACATAATTGAACACCTGACGCGTGATTCCAACACCAAAGTAAAACCACATGAGAAACAAACCTGGCCAGGTAAGAAATTGAACAAGCGCGAGTTGCCTCATCACTTTTGGCATATTCAAAATGGCATCAAAAATTTCGATGACGGCTTTATTGAATCTTGGGATAAGACCCGCCGAACGGTCAGCGATTTTTTCTGCTTCAAATTCCTCCATGTCTGCAGGCGGGTATTCCTTTGTTTTAGTGATGGTGTACAATACTGCCGCAAGAAATGCAAATGCACCCAGATAAAATGACCATCTCACATTTGCAGGAATCTGTCCCGAATCTGTCTCAGTTGACATGCCGACTACATTAGTAAAAATCCAAGGCAATGCTGATGCGACAATGGCTCCAAGTCCGATAAACATACTTTGCATTGTGTATCCCTGCGCCTGTTGTTCTTCGGGTAGCATGTCGGCTACGAAAGCCCTGAAAGGTTCCATGCTGATGTTGATAGAGGCGTCCAGAATCCACAGCAGGCCGGCAGCCATCCATAGAGTTGAGCTGTTCGGCATTAGTAAAAGCATGGCTGAAGCGAGAATGGCTCCAGTGAGGAAGTAAGGTTTTCGTCGACCCATTGGTGTCCACGTCCTATCGCTCATGTAACCAATAATAGGTTGTACAATTAGACCTGTCAAAGGAGCGGCAAGCCACAATCCCGGTATTTCATCTGCTTTAGCCCCAAGGTTTTCGTATATGGCGCTCATATTGGCCATTTGCAATCCCCAGCCAAACTGAATTCCAAGGAAACCGAAACTCATGTTCCAGATTTCCCAAAATCCGAGGTTTTTTTTGTGAAAATGGGCCTGTTTATCAGACATAATTTGGTGGTTGATAATATGTTCTAATCAGGTCAGTTGTTGAGTTCGCTAACCCACTGGTCGCGTTCTGTGGTCATCTGCCATACGCAACCGCTGTTTTCAAGACTGGTAAACATGGGAATCCAGTCTGTAGGTCCCTGGGACAGGGTCAGTATTTCATACCTACGCATCTTTAGGATGATATCGAGTGGATTGATGGTTACCGGACATGCCTCGACGCAGGCATTACAGGTAGTACATGCGTGCAACTCTTCAGGAGTAATGTAATCGAAAAGCGATTTGCCGTCATCAAAATTTTCTCTGTCAGGTTTTACTGCACTTTCTTTTATGTCCTTTCTGACAAATTGCAAGTCACCGCTGTCTAATTTTCTGCCGACTTCTGTTGCACGATCACGCACATCCATCATGACTTTTCTCGGCGATAGTTTTTTACCTGTGAGATTGGCCGGGCAAACCGAGGTGCACCTTCCGCACTCGGTGCATGAATAGGCATCCATGACATTCTTCCAGCTGAGGGAAAAGACGTCGTTAGATCCAAACTCAGGAATTTCTGTTTGTTCTCCGACAGTTGGCTCTGTAAATCCCATCATGGATTTTACCTCATTCATAATCTCCGGCATATTTTCCATTTCGCCTCTCGGATGGAGTTTTCCGTAATACACATTCGGAAATGCGAGAAATACGTGCAGGTGCTTGGAAATCGGAAGGTAGTTCATGAAAACAAAGACCATAATGATGTGCAGCCACCAGCCAAACCTTTCCAGCAATATCAGTGAATCTGTAGAAAAGTTCCCAAATAAATTTTGGCCTATTATGGAGCTAAAGAACAGGTGTCCGGTGTCGATGTAATGCTCGTTTCCGGCCTGTTGGAGGAGGACATCTGCTCCGTTCATGCTGAAAATTCCAATAAGAAGGACTATCTCAAAAACCAATATCAGATTTGCATCCAGAGAAGGCCAACCATTCATTTCCGGCTTTTGAAATCTTGCAATCTTCATGATATTCCTGCGGTAGAGGAAAACAAAAGTGGCAACAAATGCCAATACCGACAGCGTTTCGATAAAATTGATAATGAAAGTGTAGAAGCCACCGAGGTAAGGAGAGAAAAAACGGTGAGTACCGAAAGTTCCATCAACGAAAATTTCTATCAGTTCGACCTGGGTGAGTAAAAATGCAGCGTAAATGAAAAAGTGAAAAATAGCAGGAGTCCATCTCGTAAACATTTTCTGTTGCCCGAATGCGATAAGCATCACATTTTTCCATCGTTCAGAATGGTTTCCCCCGATTTGCTCATCTTTACCTAAGAGGATGTTTCTCCTAAGTTTGGCAAATTGTCTGAAAGCCAGTCCAAGCGCTACCAATGCCACTAAAATAAAAATGATTTGCTGCATATACTTTAGTTTACTTTCCCCTGAAATGATGGTAAAATAAATTTTCTTATTTTTGCAAAAATATACTTTTTATGCAAATTCTTCATCAAAAACAGATTTCTCAGAAAATTAAGCGGCTTGCAATTCAGATTCTGGAAAACAACTACAATGAGAGCGAAATCATCGTAGCCGGAATCAACAACAATGGGCTCCGTTTTGCCAACCTGATTGTGGATGAATTGAAGAGTTTAGCCAGAGGAAAAAGCATTTTACTCACGAGCATACGGTTAAATCCGGCAAATCCCGTTGGAGGTGAAGTGACTATCGACATGCCTCTTGATTCACTTAGCGGCAAAACGATTCTCATTGTAGACGATGTTGCCAACACAGGGAGAACCATATTCTACGCGGTCAAACCATTGCTCAATATTTTACCTAAGAAAATTGAGACCATAGTACTTGTTGATCGCAAGCACAAATCCTTTCCCATTGCAATAACTTACTTTGGTATTTCATTGGCCACCACTTTTCAAGAGCATATCGATGTTAACCTTGATGAGCCGGCAGTCTATCTGTTGTGATGGAAAACCATAATTCATCATTGTCAAATTTTGTTAAGAATTTTTAGTCATCCGGGACTTTTTTTTTCAAATTATGACTTAGGATTTTTACATCCAACCCCGTGCTCAGTCCCAAAACCGGATGGTAAATACCAATGCTCTCCAGTACAACATTCCTCGCTATTCTGTAGGATATACCAAAGCCAAATCTTGATGGCTGACTTTGTAGAAATGATTTTATAATAATTTGAGCCCGGGGACTATACTCTAATGCACAGCGAAAACCGATACCTGAAGTCGTTCTCTGCTCAAGCTCCATTATAAGTCTCGCCTTGGTTGACGGAATGAAAGCTAATCCCGCGCAAATTGCAGGGCCGGTTTGTTCTTGGGTGCCCATCTGCACCGGACGGATTTGCTGAAGTAACATTGCCAATTGCCACCGTGAGGACAACCTGTAAAGCATTCCAAAATCAGCATTGACTCGATTATCATTGCCGTAAGGTCCAAAGTTGAGGTGCATCATTTTTACCCTGATACCTGTATGGAAATTTTCAAATAGTTGTCTGCCATACTGACCTTGGATCGTGACGGCAGATGAATAATCGGAGGCAACAATCAAGGATGAAAGTCCCAAGCTTTGCCTCCTCCAGCACGAGTACAATCCACAATGATATTGCTGTACCTCCTGAAAATGATAAGTAGAAGTGGTTCCTGCACAGAAGTACTGCATCGGATAATTATCAAGTAAAGCTGGATTGGCAAATAAAATGCGGGAGCGGTCAAATGATGATGCGTAACCCGAATTGAAACTTCCCGGATCATAAATTTGCCCAAAACTTTCGCTCGAAAGCGTTGCGCAACAAAATAAAAATAGTAAAAGTGTGATTGTTTTCATGGCGATTCTAATGTATTGTTTTTCAGTGATGAAGGTAAACTAATGAATGAAAAGCACTTATTTTGACCAACAGTTTATATTTTTGCAAAAATCTTGATCTTGAAAAAATCCGTCACAGCCATCATTCCTGCACGTTTTGCCTCTACTCGTTTTCCTGGCAAGCCACTGGTGGATATAATGGGCAAAAGCATGATATTCCGGGTAGTCGAGCAGGTGAAAAAGTCAAAACTCGTAGACAGAATTATCGTAGCGACGGATGATGAACGCATTTACACTCACGTGAGTGAATTCTGCGAAGTCAAATATACCTCTCCCCTCCTTGCCAGTGGAACAGACAGATGCGCTGCTGTACTTCGTGACCTCGCTCCCTCTGATTTGGAAGAAATAATTTTGAATGTTCAGGGCGATGAACCATTTATTCGGCCGGAGCAGATTGATTTGCTTCTTCAGTTTATGATAGATAATCCCTCATGCGATATAGCTACGCTTGTAAGAAGGATCGACGATACTGATGTACTATTCAATCCCAACATCGTAAAAGCGGTATGTTCCTCTGATCGTAAAGCCCTTTATTTCAGCCGCCACCCCATTCCTTATGTGCGTGGTTTTGAACAAAATGAATGGTTGCAGCAAGCGGTTTTTTTCAAGCACATCGGTATGTATGCATTCAGATCTGAAGTGCTTCCTAAAATTTCTGAGTTGCCGGTCTCACCGCTTGAAAAGGCTGAGTCACTTGAACAATTGCGCTGGCTTGAAAATGGTTTTTCCATTGGTGTTGCTGAAACAGAAATGGAAACCCGAGGAATAGACACTCCGGAAGATCTTGCAAAATTTATAAACTAATGTATGGGACCAATAGGTGTTTTTGATTCCGGATTCGGCGGACTGACCATTCTGAAAGAGCTTCATCAGCATTTGCCTCAGTACGATTATCTGTACCTCGGAGACAATGCGAGAAGTCCGTATGGTACGCGGTCTTTTGAAACAGTTTACAAGTACACGCTGCAATGTGTTGAAAAATTGTTTGATGAAGGCTGTAACCTCGTAATTCTTGCCTGTAATACTGCTTCCGCACATGCCTTGCGCAGCATTCAGATGCGCGACCTTCCAAGACTTGCCCCTGACAGAAGGGTTCTCGGTGTCATTCGTCCGACAACCGAAGTGATTGGCAGATATAGTCAGACCAAGCATATTGGAATTTTTGCGACCAAAGGGACAGTCAACTCTAAGTCTTACCCCATAGAAATCGGCAAGTTTTTCCCTGACCTGAAGGTTTTTCAGGAGGCCTGTCCGATGTGGGTTCCCCTCGTGGAAAATGGTGAGCATCTGGATGCCGGTGCTGATTATTTTATTCAGAAGCACATCCGCAACCTCCTTGTGCAATCTTCGAGGATTGATACAGTATTGCTTGGCTGTACACACTATCCGCTGCTTATGCATAAGTTGAAAGAATTTATGCCTACTCACATCAGAATTGTAACCCAGGGAGAAATTGTAGTTCACAGTTTGGAGGACTATCTGGTTCGTCATCCTGAGATTGAGTCCCGTTGTAGTAAGAATGCCGGCATCCGTTTTCAGACGACTGAATCTGCGGCCTTCTTTGATGAGCAGAGCGAGCTTTTCTTTGGCAAGCGTTCCAGCAGTGAACAAATACAGATACATTAATTTCATATTTATTTTTGGTAGTTGATTTGTAAACCGATCTCCGTTCTTTTGTTGCCCATAATAAAATCATTACCACTGCCTGATGAGCTACTGTTTGAAGTATATGTTTGCGACAGTCGACATTCAATAGAAATATCCTTTATTCCAGTGTATTTCAAATTGACATAATATCGCCGGCCTTTTCCATAAATGCCGGTAAGTGCAAAACTTCCGGAGAAGGAGTTTTCGAATGCATAAATACGACTGTCAAAATCGGATGTAGAAAAAATACAAAAGCGCGTATTCAAAGAAATTGGAATTGTTTCGGGTCTCCAGTGCAAATCGGTGTACAACATTGAGCCCTTTGAGTTAGCGGTCGCTCTATAATCAGAAAATTCTGCGCGGCATTGCCACCTCATTTTTGCTGTTATTTGGGGAAAAGTGGAGTCTGAGTTGTTGTGCACTGACTGTACCTAGACGGTTGGTAGTACTGTTTTTCTGCTGATTTTTTTCCTTGACGGAATATCGGAATTGCAGATAAAATTCATTGGTTTTGTTATGTTTATAGGTCATTTTACACAAATATTCCTGTCCCACAGATGGAGCATTTGTCTGGTATTTCAACCAGGGGTGTTTCCACAGATCTAAAAAGTTTTCGAATTTAATTTTTCGAAGTGGTGAGAGCGTAACTCCCCAGTAGAGGCCTTTTTCATTGTTGTTTCCGGCCGTTTCAGACATAGCCGACGCGTACATGCTGTGGAATTCACGACTGAAATAACGGTAGAGAAAGCTGACCTGTATTGTTTTGTCCACACCCACTAAAAGGCCGTTCAATGTCCCCAAGGCACCATTATCTGAAATGCCACTCTCACCAAAAAAATTTATGTTGTGAAGGATGTAACTGTAATTTATGCTGGAATTCAGAAGATTTCTACCTGCAAATGCATATTTTCGGTAAAGCAAACCTGATTGGCTGGCCTGCTTATTTAAATGATGCCAAATGAACTGCCAGCCAAAATTAGCATTCCGCTTTTGATACTGTACAGATGAACCAATTGTAAATTGTTTGACGCTTTTTTTATCGGAAATTTCGCTTTTTGTGCGGTGTAGACCCGAAAACTGAAATGCCGAAAACTGCTGCAAATCGCTAAGACTATCCACAAGAATATTTCCATCAATTCGTCTTGCTGATTGCAGAAAAGCAACACTAATATTTCTGCTCACAGGAATATTAACTGCAGCACCACGGAAAAACGAGGACTCATCTCTCGAAGAATATGCCTTAATGACTTTTGGAATTCGTTTTAATTCTGTAATCAGCGGACTTTTTCCCGGAACAAAATCTTGCATGAGGATTAGTCCTTGTCCGAAGCTTGCGCTGTAATCACCCAGTATGAAGTCCCATTTTTTCCATGGAAATCTCAGATGAAAAGTTGTGAAGTCAGAAATTACAATTTTAGGTATTTGCAGATACGGTTCGCCGGGATCCTTTTCCAAAGCGACAGAGAGACTGAATTTTTCACTTGATTTCTTGTACCTAAGGTATTGTGAAAAACGGTTTCCGAGATAATTGCCATTGCTGTATCCCTGCGCTTTTTCGAGCAGTACTGCGTTTCTCATACTCAGTCTGGTCTTGGCATTGATAAATTCTTTTTTTAGCGAAAGACCTTCCTTATTGTTGTCAATACAGATGAATGGCAACAGTTTTTTTATTTCCTCTAGAGTAAATTCCGGTATCGCTTGTAATTCAAATATTTCCAGAAAAGCACCCGTTTCCTCTCTCCACGAAAAAATCCGGTCAATTTGATGCGCATTGAACAAACCTGATTTTTGAAAATCATCTATTGTGGCACTATTAATGCAAAACGGGTTCTTTTTAAAGTGCTCGAAACGCTCTGTTACTGCACTCCAGTCTTGCTCTTCAATGGCATTTTCAATGGATGGAAAAAGTTCGGCGGGCATGCCAGTCTTCAATTCAGCAGGAATGAGATCGCGCTGACCAAAGGCATGACAAAGCCCAAATAGGAAGTTCAATGCCAGCAGGCAAATCAGGTTGCTTTTCATAGAGTTGTTGGCTTATTGTGTGCACAAAAGTATGGAGTGATGTTAATTTGATGGGACAAAAACTCGTTAAATGTTCGTTAATCAATGTGTTAAATAAATTTTATTAACTCATTGAATGCGCTGATTCATGCTAGGCAGGATTGATAAATTAAAATACTATATTTGCCATATTTATTTTTAAAACTTTCTAAACAAGATCAAAACAGTATGTCTTTTCCAACAGACTTAGAAATAGCCCAAAATGCACCGCTTCGCCACATCAAAGAGATAGCCCACACCATCAACATTGCTGAGGACAATCTTGAATACTACGGAAAGTACAAGGCCAAATTACCACTGAATCTGATTGATGAAAATAAAATTAAGAAAGCAAAACTGGTGCTGGTAAGTGCGATCAATCCGACACCTGCCGGCGAAGGGAAAACAACAGTTACCGTTGGACTCACCGACGGTATGAATAAAATTGGTAAAAAAACCATTGCAGTTCTACGCGAACCTTCTCTCGGACCAGTTTTCGGAATCAAGGGTGGAGCTGCAGGTGGTGGTTATTCTCAGGTCATCCCGATGGAAGACATCAATCTGCATTTTACAGGTGATTTTGGTGCAATTGAAAAGGCCAATAATCTTCTGGCAGCTTTGATAGACAATAACTTACAGAATAAAGAATACAGTCTCAATATTGATCCACGCACCATCACCTGGAAACGGGTTATGGATATGAATGACAGATCTCTTCGCAACATCATCATCGGCCTTGGTGGAACTGCCAATGGTATTCCTCGAGAGGATGGATTCAACATTACTCCAGCATCAGAGGTCATGGCCATCCTTTGCATGAGCAAAGACATAGATGACCTGAAAAAGCGCCTTGGTGCTATTTTTATTGGTTTTACTTTTGATAAAAAACCTGTGTATGCCCGCGACCTCAAGGCAGAAGGCGCAATGGCCCTTTTGTTAAAAGATGCCATCAAGCCAAATCTTGTGCAAACCCTCGAGGGTAATCCTGCAATTCTCCATGGAGGCCCTTTTGCCAATATTGCCCAGGGAACCAACACCATTATTGCCACTAAGATGGGCATGTCGTTGGGCGATTTCGTAGTTACTGAAGCGGGTTTTGGAGCCGATTTGGGTGCAGAAAAATTTATGGACATCAAGTGTGGCTATGCAGGTCTTTCACCGGATGCAATTGTCCTGGTGGCCACAATCAGGGCGCTAAG
>CANHEE010000016.1 GCA_947459655.1 Lewinellaceae bacterium | reverse complement strand
GGTTGATTTTATTTCTATATTCCATAATAAAATTACAAACGGTACTAATGTCAAGAATTATTGAATTCTATAAATAGTAAATAATTATATGTATTTGGTGCTCATTTATGGGTCTGCCTGAAAAAAAGCCAAAAAAAAATTCAAAATACCCCAAAAATACCCTAAATTGGGTAGATAATTAACAGGATTTGGAACGGCATTTGTCATATAATAAAATATCAATATGTGTTTTCGGTGAAGTTTTCCGATGGCCATAATTGACCTTACAACCCAACCTTACACCAACCTTGCACCTGACAGCGCATTCCTGGAATCGCTGAAAGGTGATTTACACCCACACTAGAGAAAACTATTTGCTTTGAGCAAAACCAGTAGACGGATGCAAGGGCATGTCCATATCCGGCGGTTGCTGTAACTGCGTGATTGTTGTTAACTGACATTTCATCAATTGACCGCGTTTCAGAGACTTCCGATGTAGGCAGCCCCCATCATATTTTAATTTTTAACCATCATCAACAATCTGTTTATCATGAAGACTTTCAAACGTCCACTATTCGTGTTAATTACCCTGGTGCTAATCCTAATTGGTGCCTCTTCCACTGCAAATGCACAGTGCTTCGGCATAGTGCAAAAACCAAATCCTATTGTTTACGATTATTCAGGTACTTGCAAGGTCAACCTAAGACCTACCGATTTTCTGTTTAATCTGCCCCCGGCAAATCCATCTACCCAGTACAATCTCAGTATAACCGGACTTGCATTCAATGTGATGAACCCTATTGGAATCGGCAGCGATACTGATACATTTCCGGCAATCATGCCGGCCATGCGCGCGTGTGACACCCTTCTCTACCAGATTACAAGATTGGATTTATTTGGAAACTGTACGTTCACGGGACAAATCGTTTTTAGGGATTCCAGGGTTTTCTCCATGGCGCTCGCTTCTCCAATCATGTACTCAACCAACTATGATGGAATTGTCAGCCCTGCTGATTTGAATTACGTCATCAATAATCCTCCCAATTGTCCGGTAGGTATTAAAAAAATTGAAATCAAAAGAGCCATTGAATCTGATTCTCGTTTCAGGGATACCATTTTATTGAATTGCACTGATCCGCAATCGCTCAACATCGTACTCAGAGCCACGAATGGCTGTGGTGTTTCGCAAAGCGTAAGCGCAACGCTTATTTTGAAAGACAACTTTGGTCCGGTTTTCAATATCGGAAGTGTTGCGGATACAGTCGTCAACTGTCCAGCTATCAAAGATCCATCATTTTACCGTTTGCCTACCTTTAGCGAGCCTTGTGGATACAGCATCGTTTCCAGAAGGATTGTCCAGGATTCAATCAACAACGCTTGCGGAACAGGCTCGTTTAAGATAGAATATGTTGCACAGGACAACAGCGGAAACCAGACGACTTATATCAGAAAATTTACTGTAGTTAATCCAAATCCGTTCAATCCGGCAACCATCAGATGGCCAAAGGATACCGTGATCATCAATCCGCTGATTACCGATCCTTCGCTACTACCAACTTCAATAACCGGTGTTCCGACCTGGGTAAACGACGGATGTGAACTGATTGCAACTTCTCTTACAGAAATGGTCATCCGTGTTTCACCAACAGCCTGCTCATTCAAACTAGTCAGGAAATGGAGTGTGGCAAACTGCTGTAAGATGAGTGGTATGGGTTCTCTTGATGCGCCATATACCAAAATGCAAACCATCATGGTAATGGACAATGTTGGTCCGGTGCTCAGCAATCTACCAGCAGATATGACCGAGTCTTGTGATGACAACTGCATTAGAAACGTACTGACATTGCCACGCCCTACAGCTACTGATTGCGGAAACAGTATTTTTCCGAACAGTGCTTTCACTGTTACTTTCAGTCCTGCGCCGATGGGTATGACCCAGGATCCTGCTAATCCATTTACCTTCAGGAATATACCAAACGGAACCTACAAGATAACCTACATCATCAGAGATGAATCAAACAACATCTCTCATCACAGCTATAATCTGACTATTCAGGATAGAACTGTACCATATCTTGCCGTTTACGACAGACTTGCGGTGCCGGTCGGAACTACCGGCACAGTTATGGTGCCTATATCAGCTTTTATCGACCGTGTGAGTGACAACTGTACAGCAGTTGCTGACCTTACTTTTTCATTCTCTCCTACAAAAGATTCTTCCTTTGTTACCTATGGTTGCAGAGATATCAGATCCTGCGCAGGTGATTACCAGAGGGTGACCATCTATGTAAAAGACAAGGCCGGAAATGTACAGTTTGTAACTGCTCAGGTTGATGTACAGAAAGGAACGTCCAATTGTACCTGCTCCAGATCTGTGGCGGGTGCCATTGAAACCCCAAAAGGTGCAAAAGTTGAAGATGTGGTGGTAACACTGCGCCAAAACAACAACACCAGTTCAACAAGAACGACGAGCAATGGCTATTACGAATTCAAAGCTGACAATAAAACGAACTTTACATTGATGCCGGACAAAAACGATGATGTTTTGAACGGAGTATCAACACTTGATCTTGTCCTAATTTCAAAGCATGTTCTTGGCACACAGAAATTTACCTCTCCTTATCAGCATATCGCTGCTGACATAGACAAATCCGGGAAAATTTCCAGTGCCGATATCGTTCTCCTGAGAAAAACACTTCTTGGTATCAGTCCGGGATTCGGAAGCAATACCTCATGGCGCTTCGTTGACAAGTCATATCAGTTTGACGATCCTCAGAATCCGGATCTTACAAAAATTCCGGAGGGAAAGATAGGTGCTGCAACGTCAAACAACGACTTTTTAGGCGTCAAAGTAGGAGACCTCAATGGTAATGCTAAAGCAAATCGCTTAGCTACGCCTGCCGGACAACGCGGTACTTTGTCAGAGATGGTATTTGAAGCAAAAGACGTATCGTTCCTGAACAAACAAGATTTTAAAGTTCCCGTTTGCGTAAAGGATTTTGGTGACATTATCGCATACCAGTTTACCATGAAATTTGATCCGACCAAACTACAACTCATCGGAATCATGAACGCCAACAATGGTGCCGATGTCGAATTTGGTACTACACACGCAGATCAGGGAATGGCTACTACCAGCTGGATGAATGTGTCTTCACTACCAATGGACAAAGGTGAAATGGTTTTTACACTTCATTTCAAAGCCATTGCGAAGGGAGAGTTGAGCAAGTGTCTGCAATTTAGCTCAGACCTGACCAAAGCTGAGGCTTACAATGAGGATGGCGAAATTGCCGGGATTTCACTGAAATTCAACAATGTTCGCAAGGAAAATATCGGTACCAAAGTCAATATGAACGGTTACCTACAGAATGTTCCAAACCCTTTCGCAGAGCGTACAATGGTTCAGTTTGACCTCGAGGAAAGCTCAGATGCAACAATAACTGTTTTCGACCAGTCAGGTAGAATTTTGAAAAAAATCGAAGGTTATTTCAACAAAGGACTGAATTATGTTGAATTGAGTGACCTTCCTGCCGGATTGATGTTGTATAGACTCGAGACACCTTACGGATTTAGTGAAACAAAACGCATGTTTAAACTCAACTAAGCATTTACGGAAGCTTTGATATTGCATATAACGGCTGCATTTTGGTGTAGCCGTTATTTTTTTGTCTGAACATGTGATGGTTTGCAACTGAACTGATACTTCTGTCTGAACAATATTTTTCGGTGATTCCGTACCTTTGCTTCAAAATTTGTTTCCAAAATACAACAAAACAGAAATGCATCCAATACTTCGAAACATACTAGCCGCTGCGGCGGGAATTCTTGCTGGTATGGCCCTCAATGAGGGCATCATTATAAGTAGCGCCTACCTTGTACCTCCTCCTGAAGGTGCAGATATGCTGACCCCAGATGGTATCAAGGCAGCTTTGCCACTTCTGCAGCCAAAGCATTTTTTAATGCCGTTTCTGGCGCATGCACTGGGTACCTTTGCAGGTGCTTACCTATCCTCTCTTCTGTCTGCAAACAATAAAATGCGTATTGCATTGTCTATCGGTGGCATATTTCTTTCAGGCGGTTTAATGGCAGCTTACATGATTCCCGCTCCTATTTGGTTTGTTGCTGCTGATTTAATGCTTGCCTATCTACCTATGGCGTATCTTGCCGGAAGAATTGCTTTCAAGGAATAATACTTTTAGTTCCTGTCTGCTTTGCTCAGAAATTGCGTTGCAGGCTTATAGTGTAGACATTGGTGAGGGCACTTTTGAGGGGCTGCATGTAGGAAACACGAAGTCCGAAAGAACGATCTGAAATCAGAACCCGTAAACCCGCATTGAGCACAAGCCCGTTGCTTTTTACCGTTCCTGATTCTCCCTGAAGTGCAGTAAATCCGTATCCGGCGCCCAAAAAGCCACCAAAGGATTGACTATTGTCAGGAAGTGCCATATGCCCGAAATTGTATTCAAAAACCATTGGCAGGTCGTACATCAGTTTTAGTCCGTCTGAACCTTTCCCACTCAATCCGAGCGCAATGTGGCTGCCGAAGGAAATCGAGTTGTCGGCCATCATGACAAAATTCGCCCGCGGAGCGTAATTTACGCCCCAGTTGGAGGCATCCTTGCTGCCATAAATCCCAAGGCCCGCTGCGTGCTGAAAAGTAATGAGATCGAGGTAAAAAGTCCTTGCCACATAACGACGGGGTTGTGCAGACAATTGCGCACACGGAAACAAAACACAGCAAAAAAACAACATCAAAAATGCATTCTTCATTTTTATAATTTTTTGCAAAAATATTAAAAATAGTTGTTGAGGGAAAAAGGCTTTTTTCCTCGGTTTTGTGGTGGTAGGGTAACGCAGTTCATTTTCACTGCTCCAGGAAAACGATATTGCGCATCAATCCTTCAAATTTTGTTCTTTTCACAGCAGATTTGGCAAAGAGCAGACCAAAAAGCTCGCGGTTGAGTTCCTTCCAATCTTTTTGGGACATACTCAGCAGCCGTGGTTCGGGTTCAAAGGCAGGTTCCAGGTGTTTGCGTGAGAAACGGTTCCATGGGCAGACTTCCTGGCAGACATCGCAGCCGAACATCCAGTTGTCCATTTTTCCGCTAAATTCAGCAGGGATGGCGTCCTTTAGTTCGATAGTCAGATAGGAAATGCACTTTGATGCATCCAGGAGATAACCGGAAGGAGCGATGGCATCGGTCGGACAGGCATCAATGCACCTCTTACAAGTACCGCAATAGTCTTTCATCGGACCATCCGCCTCCAGTTCAATATCCAGGATTAATTCTGCAAGAAAAAAGTATGAGCCTCTTTTGGGATGGATTAGCAATGTGTGTTTTCCAATCCAGCCGTTACCGCTCCGTTTTGCCCATTCCCTCTCCATAACCGGAGCTGAATCTACGAAGCAGCG
This sequence comes from Lewinellaceae bacterium, assembly GCA_947459655.1. Taxonomy (GTDB): domain Bacteria; phylum Bacteroidota; class Bacteroidia; order Chitinophagales; family Saprospiraceae; genus CANHEE01. Next base: position 32,337 of record CANHEE010000016.1, on the reverse strand, counting down.
GCCACTAATTTCGCCAGCTTTTTCACGGAGCGCGTCAAGGAGTGTTTTCAGTTTGTCTTTGATGACATGATGGTAATCCTCTCCGTAGGCGTATTGTGATATCCTTGGTGCATCATTGTCCGCTTGCTTTTGGGGATTGTGGTAGTTGAACATCAGGCTCACCACCGATTTTGCGCCTTCAACCAGTTTTCTCGGATCAATGCGCTTTTCGAAATGGTTTTCCATATAGGCCATTTCGCCATGGTAGCGATTGTTTAGCCATTTTTCCAATTGCTTGGCCTCTTCGGTGAGTTCCTCTGCCTTACTTACACCCACGAATTCAAATCCAAGTTCGTAGGCCTTTTGTTTTAGAAAAATGGTGTTTTCCCTTGTCATGCCATCAGACGATTTCCATAAGGGTGCGGAATGCGGCAAATTTGCCATCATATCTTTTCAGGGCATCCGCCTGCAGAGCAGATGCAAATTCACGCTGGTAACGGTCAAAGTCGGTGATATTTTTGCAAGTGTACTGTGCGGCGTAGGTGCGCCCTCCCTGTTCTTCGCCAAATACCCTGCAAAGCCTCGATTCAAGGAAACAACCTGTTGCAACGACTTCCGGCATATGCACTTTCTTCATCCACTGCACCCATTCATCGGCCACACTTTCGTCAATATTAATGGTTACATTGTAAATCAGCATGCTGCATCTGGTGTCTTTAAATTAGTTATCTGAAATCAATCTCTGTGTTGTCGCCCAGATTAAGACTTTGACGCAGACCGTGTACGGCAGTGTCGTTTCCAATAATGGACTGTTGCAAGACCACCTCATTCAGTGATGCGAAACTTCCGATGATGGAGTTTTTGATGATACCGGAGTCTATCGAGCTGCCCTTCCCGACAGTAACATGTGGACCAATGATGGAATTGCTTATTTTGCAGTTATCTCCGATGCTTACCGGATGAATGAATATGGTGTTTTCGAAGACCGGGGTTTCCTGGTAAGGTTGTTTGTCAAGAAGCATGACGTTGGTTTCGAGGAGTACTTCTTTTTTGCCGCAATCAAACCAGATGTCTACATTGAAAGTCCTGAATTTGCAGCCTTGCTCAATCATATTGTCCAACGCATCTGTCAGTTGAATTTCACCGTGGGTTCGTACATCGTTGGAAATGTTGATCTGAAGGCAATCAAGCAGCATCGGAATGTCATTTATTTTGTAAATTCCGGTGATGGCAAGATCTGATTTCGGTATTCTGGGTTTTTCAATCAGTTTTTTGACAAAGTCATCATCCTCACTCATCTCTACCACGCCAAATTCGCGTGGGTCCTCTACTTTTCTAATGCCCAGCATAGAGCAGGGAGAGGCGAGTACAGAGGCGAGATCGGCTTCAAATATGATGTCTCCAACTACAATCAGAATTTCTTTTTCTTTGGAGAAGGAATGTCGCGCCGTCCATACTGCATGGCCAAGCCCTTCACGTTGTTCCTGCTGAATGAAGCTCATTTCGATGTCTTCACTGCCATAAGTTTCTTTCAGAAAATCCCTGATTTTCTCACCGAGATAGCCGATAACGAAAACAAATTCGCGGATGCCGGAACCTCTCAGGGTATCCACTATATGCGAAATAATGGGTTTGCCTGCCACGGGAATCAGTGGCTTGGGTTGTGTGTATGTATGCGGACGTAGCCTCGTGCCTGCACCTGCTACCGGAATGATTGCTTTCATAAAAATAGCTGCAAAACTACAAATCGAAAATCAGTTATCAAAGTATTTCACCTGATCAGACTGCTAATGCACATCGGTCGCTCATTCTACACACTAATACCAATGCCTACTGGCATACTACCTCAAATTAGTTGATCAGCCGAGTCGCAACAAAATTGCATTGAGAGATGTTTGAGTTTCCATTTTCGTCAAAATGACGCCGGTCGTATCAGGCGGGTCAGCCTTTTAATTCTCCTCTCCGTCAAAGCAAACCGCGTTGATATCTGACTATTATTGTACATTTGCGCAAAAATCTGACAATGGGTACTTCAGTAAACGGCTTTTCAAAACTATCCAAAGAGGCCAAAGCCAAATGGGTGGCAGAGCATTATGCCTCTAATCCGGAGGAAACACTTCAGTTGATGAAATCATTTCAACAGCCGGGCAGTGAGGTTCAGAAGGTTCTTGATGGATTCAGCGAGAATACCGTTTCCAATTTCGTGATGCCGTTCTCACTGGCACCCAATTTTGTCATCAACGGAAAGGTGTACTGCGTGCCGATGGTCATAGAAGAAAGCTCGGTTGTAGCTGCGGCATCGGCATCCGCAAAATATTGGATGGAGCGCGGTGGTTTCAACTGTGAGGTGCTGGGTACCAGAAAAGTGGGTCAGCTCCATTTTTCGTGGCCTGGGGATGCTTCTGCACTATTAGCCGCCTTTCCGGAAATTCGGCAAAAATTGCTTGAAGAAACAGCACACCTTACCCGAAACATGGAAAAAAGGGGTGGTGGCATTCTCGATATGGAGCTGCTGGACATGACGAGCATGGAGCCGGAATACTATCAGATAAGAGTGAATTTTGAAACCTGCGACACGATGGGAGCCAATTTCATCAACTCTGTGCTTGAGGAAATTGGAATGCTGCTGAACGATATTTTTGCAGAAGCAGATGGTTTGCAGCACCAACCAGGATCTGCGACAGTCATCATGGCTATATTGTCCAATTTTACGCCCGAATGTATAGTGCGGGCGAGCGTTGAATGTCCAGTCGAAAAATTGTGGGATAAAAATCTTGGTATGGAAGCGGATTGCTTCGCAGAAAAATTTGCCAAAGCCATTCGGATTGCCGAAATAGATTCCTACCGCGCAACGACGCACAACAAGGGAATATTCAATGGCGTTGATGCGGTGATACTGGCCACTGCCAACGATTTTAGAGCAATTGAGGCCTGTGGTCACGCATTTGCGGCAAGAGATGGCCAGTACAGAAGTCTTAGTCACTGCGAAGTGCGGGACGGAATCTTTCGCTTCTGGTTGGATATCCCACTGGCAGTTGGCACGGTTGGTGGATTGACTCATCTGCATCCTATGGCAAAATGTGCGTTGGATATCCTTGGGAATCCCGGTGCGACTGAATTGATGCAGATCATTGCTGCAGTCGGACTGGCACAGAATTTTGCTGCAGTACGTTCGCTAACTACCACAGGTATTCAGAAAGGGCACATGAAAATGCACCTTACCAATATTCTTAACCATTTGCAGGCCTCGGAAGCGCAGGTAATAGCAGCCCTGGACTATTTTGAGGACAAAAAAGTTTCCTTTTCAACCGTCAGGGCATTTTTAGGTAGATAGCAGACTGGTTTGGGATATTGATATTTATTGTAATTAGTTGTATATTGTCTCAAAATTTGCAATGAAAAAATATCTGTCCACCATCCTGCCTGTCATTATGTTTCTACGCCTGTTTCAGTCCGCTCCCGCCCAACCACTGGCCACCGTGCCTTATGTTGACCTTCAGAAATATGCCGGGAAGTGGTATGAGATTGCTTCTTTCCCGCAGCGTTTTCAGCAGGGATGCTATTGTACTACTGCTACTTATACACCCACAGAAAAGGGCTATATCATTGTTGAAAATCGATGCAATAAAAATGGGTTGCGCGGAAAATTATCCTACATCAAGGGTAAAGCATTTGTGGACCAAAGTAGCGGTAATGCACGACTCAAGGTTCAGTTTTTCTGGCCCTTCAGAGGTAAGTACTGGATTATTGGCCTTGCCGATGACTACAGTTATGCGGTTGTGGGACATCCGAACAGGGAATATCTGTGGATTTTATCCCGAAAACCGGTAATGTCCGAAGAATTGTACACTGAAATACTCAGCAAACTGAAAAAACAGGGTTTTGATACTGCAAAATTACAGAAAACCATACATGAGTAAGGTCATAAAAACCGTCATCATTACTGGAGCAAATACCGGACTGGGCTTTGCCACAGCAAAACACCTGGCTTTGCATAAACCCGACTGGCAGCTGGTGCTGGCCTGCAGAGATGAGTCTAAAGCCTCGGCTGCTGTATCAGATTTGATTCGACTGACGGGAAATGGAAACATTTGCTACGTGCCCTGCAACCTGGCATCGCTCGTCCAAGTGAGGGCATTTGTAGATGCATACAAGCAGGGTAAGTTTCCACCTTTGCACGGAATCATCTGCAATGCTGGTCTTTCAGGTAATGATGTACCTGAGTTTACGGAAGACGGCATCGAAATGACATTTCAGGTAAATTACCTAAGTCATTTTTTGTTGGTGTATCTTCTGCTTCCTGATATGGTAAAAGACGCCAGAATCATCCTCATCAGCAGTGAGTTGCATCGCAATGACGGACCGATGAGGGCATTTCGGCCAAATTATACCAGTGCAAAGCAACTGGCTTATCCAAATCCTGCGGATAGCAGTAGGAGGGATTCCGGATCGCAGCGGTACTCAACCTCAAAATTGTGCATGGTCTTGTATACAAACATGCTTGCCAGGCGACTTCCTCTGAACAATTTTGGGGGCATCGCCGTCAATGCCATCAATCCAGGACTGATGCCCGACACCGGGCTGGGCGGACTCAATAAAAAGCTGCTGCGAAAGTGGTTTTTGAAGTATGTACTGCCGTTAGTTACCCGTGGAGCTGTTTCTACCCCTGAAAAATCAGGTGAGATCATAGCGAAAATTATGTGGTCGGATGAATACCTGGGCATCAGCGGCAAGTATTTTGACAGGGAAAAACCCAGCGCTGCATCTGAAGAATCTCATGATGCCCAAAAAATGAAAGACCTTTGGGATAGTAGTCTCGAACTGTTGTTCCTGAGCGGCCGTTTACTTGAAAATGCAGACTAAAAGAGCAGTCTTGTACATTCACCCCGAAGCAAAAAGAGCATTTTCATGGGGAAATAAAAAGTTTGTGGAGGTATTCATGCAGTATGCGGTTTTGGGAGAACAAATTAGAGGGTCTTGCTATCCCGACAGCCAATAAAAAGCTATTTTTGCGGCCAAAGGAGATACTATGAAAGTTGTACAAGTTGCTGCAGTCTTGGTACTTTTTGCAGCGTTTTTGATGATATTTTCCTGTAAGGATGGACCAGATTTATCCTCGCGGGCGACTCTGCTCAATGGAACGCCGTCAGATACCATTGTTTTGGTAGAAAAGGCGGTGCTTTTTTTTCGTCCCGACACACTTCAGGTTCAGCGGATTCAGGCAAAAGTTCCGGATGCAGAATTCAGAAATACCATGCAGGAATGCGCAAAATCCACCGAAATGGTGAAACTTTCGCTGCGCAAAAACTGGCCGACAGTGAGGGACGTAGACAACAAAGGTGCCCGCTATTTGCTCTGCATAAAAAACGACAAAAGCAGAATCTGCATTGACATGAACGCCACACCGGAGCTATGCGCTTTGTATGCTTTTGACCCAGCCAAAGATCCGCAGCCTATCGGTTTGATGAATTCTGAAATCGAAATCTATAATTATTTCAATAGCAAATAATTTTGTCTTGATTGATTGGTGTCTGCGTGCAACATTGCGGATTTCAGCAGGAAATTGAATAAATAATGTAATTTTAGCTCCGAAAATTAGCTTCTTAAGGAGCTTTGCATTTGAAAGATATTGATGGGAAAATGGCATTCAGTGTAGTTTTGATAACCGTGGCTATTATTGCCTTTTTGTATGCTGCCGTTGGACATGGTGGGGCAAGTGGTTATCTGGCGCTGATGGTTTTACTGGGCTATGGTGTGGCGTTCATCAAACCGACAGCTTTGCTCCTGAATATGGTGGTTTCTGCGATTTCATTTTTGCATTTTTACCGTTCAGGTTTTTTCAGAAAGGAACTTTTTTTTCCCTTTATTATTCTTTCGGTGCCGATGGCCTATTTGGGGGCGAAATGGCCCGTAAGCGACTTTTTATTCAAATTTTTGCTGGCATTCTGCCTTCTTCTGTCGGTGGCGCGTCTGCTCTTTTTTAGGGAAGCAGATTTTTCATCAGAAAAGAAAAAAATGCCCTTTGGAGCAGCACTCGTGATTGGGGCAGTTATTGGTCTGATATCTGGAATGATTGGCATCGGGGGCGGAGTTTTGCTCTCGCCGGTTTTACTGCTTTTCCACTGGGCAGACCTCAAAGAATCAGCAGCGGTGGCGGCACTTTTTATCCTCGTTAATTCCGTTTCAGGAATGGCAGGACTTTATACCAGCGACATATCTTTTTCTCCAAATATGCTAGTGATGGTTGCAGCAGCAGTCGTCGGCGGGCTGGCAGGTGGCTATACCGGTGTAAGGGGAAACACCCTGGTTCTGAAATATATCCTTTCGGCAGTGATGGTTATTGCGGTCGTCAAGTTGCTTTTGTAATGTGATGCTAGAAAATACAAGAAAATGGATAAAAATGAGGTTGTTTGAAAGCAAAATTCGAAAATCGTGCTAAGCGTAAAAGAAGCCAAGGCGGTTTTGTTCGGTCAGATAGGGCAGATGCCCGCTGTTTCCATGAAAGTTGCTGATGCTCAAGGATATATTCTTGCGGAGGATGTATATTCCGCTCTGGATTTACCTTCTTTTGATCATTCGGCTATGGATGGGTTTGCGGTATGTGTTGAAAATTTTCAGGAAGCTGAGCAGTTGATTGATATGCCACTGATAGGGGAAATCAGGGCAGGCGGAAAGCCTGTTGAATGCATAGAAAAAAACACCGCCATCGGTATTTTTACCGGCGCTCCTGTGCCTAAAAACGCTAATTGCATCGTCATTCAGGAAAAGGCTGAGCGCAAGGGAAAAAGGTTGATCTTCCACTCCAGCGAACTGAAACCCCATGCCAATATCCGCAAGAGAGGTGCACAAATTAAAGCGGGGGAGAAGGCTATGTCTGCAGGAATGCTGCTCAATCCGGCAGCAATTGGCTGGCTAAGCGCTTTGGGAATCACCAGTATTCGAGTAGTGGCAAGGCCGCTGGTATCGGTGCTGGCAACCGGAAATGAACTGAAAAAGCCTGGCATCCCTCTCGGGGCAGGGCAGATTTACGAGTCCAATACTTTTGCCTTAAAGGCAGCTCTAAATAGGGATAATTTCAGGACGGCGGCTGTAAAATCGGTACCTGATCAGCCCAAAAAGACCTATGATACCATAAAAAAAATGCTTTGGTCATCGGATGTAGTCATCATTTCAGGAGGAATTTCTGTGGGCAAGTACGATCTTGTAAAAGATACACTCTTCTCTTTGGGTGTGGAGCAAGTTTTTTACAAGGTTGCTCAGAAACCCGGCAAACCCTTGTTCGCGGGGAAATATCTCCATAGTACCTCACCCAAATGGGTGTTTGCTTTGCCCGGAAATCCTGCTGCTGCGCTGGTTTGTTTTTACGAATATGTTTTGCCTGTACTGAAAAAATTGAGTGGTTTTAGCGATATTTCGCTTCGATCGGCCATGCTTCCGCTCGCAGATGAATTTGTCGTTAAGGGCGACAGAGAACTGTTTTTAAGAGCATATGCAACGAATGATGTGGTGAAAATACTTGAAGGTCAGGAATCCAATATGATGCATTCTTTTGCAGCTTCCAATGCGATTGTTTTTCTTCCGGTCTCCACAACTCCGCTAGAAAAAGGCACTTTGGTAGAAACCCATTTTTTACCCTAAAACCATATCGAAATGAAGGGTAAAATAGCGGTAGCTGTGCTGGCAGGTGGGAAAAGTTCACGAATGGGAAGGGACAAGGGGATGATGCTTTTCAACGGAAAAACGATGATTGAGCATGTGCTCACCGCTGCATCAGAAATCGCAGAGGATATTTTTATCATCGCAAACAATGAAGTGTACGACAATTTTTCCTATCCCTGTTTTGCAGATGAAAAGATAGATTGTGGACCGATAGGCGGTATATTTACTGCCTTGTTGCAGGCAAAAGTCGATAAAGTACTGGTTTTGAGTTGCGATGTGCCAATGATGAGTGCTTCCGTTTTGAAGAAGTTGGTCGGACTATCAGCTGATGAGAAAGTCCTGGCGGCGGCCCACAAAGGAGAAATACAGCCACTTTGCGCAATCTACGATAAAAAATGCCTGACATATTTCAGGGAGGCCATTGGCTCCGGAAATTTCAAAATGAAAAAAGTACTGCAGGATTTGGATGCCAAGATAATCGACTTTGATAGTACTGATTATAAAGGAGCTTTTCTGAATATCAATACGCCTGTAGACCTGGCAAATCTTCAATCTTTGTATGATAAAAAATAAGGTTTTATTGTTTGGAATACTTGCAGATGCCATCGGTCAGCCGTTCATAGAAGTAGAGGAGGCGAAAGATACCGATGCCTTAAGGAGGCAACTTGTCGTAGCTTATCCGGCTCTGAACATGTATCCTTACGTTATTGCACACAACAAGAAGGTCATCAATGCCAACCAGTCCATTGCCCAGGGAGATGAACTTGCATTGCTGCCACCATTTGCAGGAGGTTGATATTCATGTCTGATAAAAGGGACAAAATAAAATATAGCAGACATCTTCTGCTCTCCGAAATAGGTGAGATAGGACAAAAAAAGCTAGCAGAAGCGAGTGTGCTCGTTGTCGGTGCCGGTGGATTGGGTTGTCCCGTGCTGCAGTATCTGGCTGCTGCCGGCGTGGGCAAAATCCACATCATCGATGGGGATCGGGTAGAAGAATCCAATCTGCAGAGACAGGTTTTGTACGATGAAGCCAACATTGGAAAACCTAAAGCTGAGGTAGCAGCCACTAAGCTTCGCAAACAAAATTCACTGATAGCTGTACATAGCTATTGTAGCAGGCTGGCCAGGGAAAATGTTTCTGCGCTGTTTCAAGTTGCTGATATTATTGTCGACTGCAGTGATAATTTCGGTACGCGTTACCTCATCAGCGATGCAGCCACATTGCTGGGCAAACCGGTGGTCTACGGCGCTGTTGATCGTTTTCAGGGTCAGGTCACCGTTTTCAGTCTCCACCCTGAAGCTCCGACTTATCGCTGCCTGTTTCCTGTAGCATCTGGATTGTCAGGTATTCAAAATTGTAGCGAGACTGGTGTATTGGGTGTTGTCCCCGGAATCATCGGGATGATTCAGGCTACCGAAGTCATAAAAATCATCTGTGGATTTGGAGAGGTTTTAACTGGAAAGGTGCTTTTTTTTGATGCACTCAACATGCAGACTATGCAGATTGGTCTGGAGAAAAATCCCGAAACCATCAAAAATATGCCTGCAGACATTGAAGAGTTGATGCAATGGGATTACGAATTAATCTGCGATTCAAAAATCTCCACCATCAGCGCTGCTGAACTTTATAATGCACTTCAGCGAAAGGAGCGATTTTCCTTTTTAGATGTCCGAGAGGAAGCCGAATTGCCGGAGGTAGATTTGCTTTCGGGACATCGGATTCCGCTTTCTGTACTTGAGTCACGTTTTGCAGAGATTGACCCATCCCGAAGGGTAGTCGTTTACTGCAAAAGCGGTAGGAGAAGCGCCATCGCGCTGCAACTTCTTTCAGAAAAATATGGGTTTGCAAAATGCATTCAGTTGGATGGGGGAATAGACGCATGGCTTCAATTCGAAATGCTTTTAACAAGAAAAATATGAACAATAAAGAAAAAAAGAAACCTGCCTCCATTTTCGTTGAGGGTCCGGTTTCGCCGGAATTCATTGCCGGAGCAATTGCAAAACACAGCACAAAGACAAACATAGGAGCACATCAGATTTTTCTAGGACAAATAAGAAATGACATCAAGAACAGCAGGGAGGTCAGAGCCATCGAATTTTCTGCCTATCCCGAAATGGTGTACGATGTTTACTTGGAGATACGCGAACAGATTTTTGCAAAATACGCTCTTACCTGCATGCATGTTTACCATAGTCTTGGTAAGATAAATGCGGGCGAAATAAATCTGTTTGTCTTCGTTTCATCAGAGCATAGGAGAGATGCCACCATGGCCTGCATGGAAATGGTAGAGCTCATCAAAAGCAAGCTGCCCATCTGGGGTAAGGAATGCTATGATGATCAGAATCACACGTGGAAAGAAAACCGTTAAACAATGTAAAAAATGGTAGATATTACGCACAAAATCAATACATTGCGTTACGCAAAAGCCTCGGCAATCGTGCGGGTGGGTAGTCCTGCGACCATCGCAGCTGTGCTCGGTAAAACCGTTCCAAAAGGAGATGTATTTGAGATGGCAAAAGCCGCAGCGCTGCTGGCAGTCAAAAAAACCAGCGATGTGATTCCCGACTGCCACCCTCTTCCCATAGAGTTTGCGGCGGTGCATTTTCACGTAGCGGCACAGGAAATACACATCGAAGTAGAAATCAAGACCATTTACAAAACCGGCGTGGAGGTTGAAGCCATGCATGGTGCTTCTGTTGCTGCACTGACGGTTTACGATATGCTGAAGCCGCTCGATAAGGAGATTGAAATCTGCTCGATCAGACTGTTGGAAAAAAAAGGGGGCAAGAGTGATTATTCAGCTGAATTGCGAAAAAGTCTGCGTGCCGCCGTGATTGTTTGCTCCGATTCCATATCGGCTGGTCAAAAAACAGATTTTGCAGGAAAAGCCATCATCGCCAAGCTGGAGAAACTGGAAATCCCGGTTGATGAGTACTGCATCATTCCCGACGAGGCTGAGCAGATTCGCGCCAAGGCGATGCATCACGCCGATATGAAAACCAATCTTATCATATTCACGGGAGGTACGGGTCTTTCGCCCCGTGACGTGACTCCTGAAGCACTTCGCTCTTTGCTGGACAGAAATATCCCGGGCATTGAGGAGGCCATCCGTAGCTATGGACAGTGCCGAACGCCATATAGTATGCTCTCCCGTTCTGTTGCAGGACTGATGGGTGACTCGCTGGTGCTTGCGCTTCCCGGTTCTACGAAGGGTGCCGAAGAAAGCATGGATGCAGTATTCCCACATATACTGCATGTCTTTCGTGTAATGCAGTCTTTTTCGCACGATTGACAGTTGATTTTAGCCGCAAACATTTGTGGTAATTTGGTGTTTGAACTGCATTAAAAATCTTTGAAATGGAGTTCAATCATTATCTTGAGGAAGACATAGCCGCAATGGACACCCGCAAAAGGGCAGCATTTATCAATGCATTAAGTGGCTTTAAAAGCGCTTCGCTGATTGGAACGGTTGACGGTCAGGGCAATACCAATCTGGCGATTTTTAGTTCGGTGGTACACATTGGCTCCAATCCGGCACTCATAGGCTTTATCAACAGGCCCGACTCCAGCAGTCGCCACACCTTGGAAAATATTCTTGCGACAGGATATTTCACCATAAATCACATCAATGAAGCCATCTTTAAACAGGCACATCAGACATCTGCCCGGTACCCGCGTGAAACCTCGGAATTTGATGCAGCAGGACTGACCACCGAATTTTCAACACTCATTCCTGCACCTTACGTCAAAGAAAGCCGCATCAGGTTCGGACTTTCATTTGCCGAAAGGCATGATTTGAGCATCAACGGAACGATACTGGTCATTGGAAAAGTGGTTGAGGTTATCCTGCCGGGAGATTGTATTCTACCGCACGGTGCCATCGATATTGAAAAAGCGTCGACTATCACCATATCCGGTCTGGATGCATATCATTCTACCCGCCAGCTCGCAAGATTGAGCTACGCCAAACCAGATAAATGGCCCGATGAAATTGCTTGATTTTCATGCTTGCGATTGATATCTCACAGCTCCGGTACAGCTGCAGTTTTCACAAAAAACCGATACATGGGTACACTATATGGTTTTGATTAAATCCAGCCTTTAAAATGACTGAACCAAACATGGCCAACGACAATAAAAAAACGCTGAGACTGGTTCTGGGTGACCAGCTCAACGCCGCCCACAGCTGGTTTAAAACGGTGGATACATCAGTTGTCTACGTGCTGATGGAACTGAGGAGCGAGACAGATTATGTGCAGCACCACATTCAGAAAGTAATCGGTTTTTTTGCTGCTATGCGACATTTTGCTGCTGAACTGCAGCAAATGGGGCATAATGTACACTACATACGGCTCAATGATGCTTCTAATCTGCAAAGCTTTGCGGGAAACTGCGCAGGTTTGATTTCAACAGGCAACTTCAGCAGATTTGAATACCAGAAGCCAGATGAATTCAGGATTGATGAGCACCTCCGTCAATTTGCAGAAAGCCTTGAAATCCCGCACGAAGCGCTCGACACTGAGCATTTTTACAGTACACGGAACGAATTGCAGTCGTTTTTTAGCGGAAAAAAAACTTACCTAATGGAGAGTTTTTACCGCTATATGCGAAAAAAACACGGCGTACTGATAGAAAACGGTGATCAACCGTTGCACGGAAAATGGAATTTTGATGAAGATAACCGACGAAGCCTTCCCAAAGGTCACCATCCTCCACCTCCGCTGCTTTTTGACAACGATTTGACTCATCTGGAGGCTGAAATTCACAAAGCCGGTGTGAAAACACTTGGAGCGGTAGATAGCCGTAACTTTATTTGGCCAGTCAATCGTGCACAATCGCTGAAGTTGCTGGAATTTTTTATGGACAACTGTCTCCCGCTTTTCGGTACCTTTCAGGATGCCATGGCACCGGGAGAATGGAGTCTTTATCACTCTAGAATTTCTTTTTCGCTAAATACCAAAATGCTCTCTCCGAAAGAGGTGGTCGATCGTGCCATATTGGAATACCAAAAGCGGCCGGACGAGATTGCATACCACCAGCTCGAGGGTTTTGTAAGGCAAATCATCGGTTGGCGCGAGTACATGCGTGGTATCTACTGGATGAAAATGCCTGATTATGCAGAGATGAACTATTTCGCACACAGCGAAAAATTGCCCCGTTGGTTCTGGGATGGTAACACTCGGATGAACTGCCTCAAAAATGCAGTAAAGCAATCCTTGCAATTTTCCTATGCACACCACATTCAACGCCTGATGATTACCGGGAATTTCGCCCTGCTGGCAGGAGTGGATCCTGATGAAGTCGATCGGTGGTACCTGGGTATTTACATTGATGCAATAGAATGGGTTGAAATCACCAACACGCGTGGGATGAGCCAGTTTGCCGATGGAGGTATCGTGGGAACGAAGCCCTATGTCAGTTCTGCAGCCTATATCAGCAAAATGAGTTCGTATTGCCAAGGTTGTTACTATGACAAATCGAAAAAAACCGGAGAAAGGGCCTGTCCATTCAATAGCATGTATTGGAATTTTTACAACCGACATGAAGATAAGCTATCGAAAAACCCGCGAATCGGTATGGCATACAATCTTTGGAAGAAGATGCAGTCGGACCAAAAGACGGCGTTGCTGGAGCAAGCCGATTATTACCTGAAGAATATTAACGATTTGTAAATGAAAACAGCGCTGGTATGGTTCAAAAATGATTTGCGCTTGCACGATAACGAGACGCTGCTACGGGCAATGCAGGAAAATGACCGGATTGTTCCTGTGTACTGCTTTGATGATGATCATTTTAAGACAACAAAACTTGGATTGCAGAAGACTGGAGTATTCAGAGCGCAGTTTTTACTGGAATCGCTGTTGTGCCTCGACAGAAACCTCAGAGAAAGGGGTTCCGGTTTGATCGTGGTCGAGGGGAAACCTTCGGAACAGCTAAGCATGCTTGCCCGTGAATTTACTGCACAACAGGTGTATGCGATGGAAGAAGTTGCCATTGAAGAACTCAGAACGCAGCAGCTGGTGGAAGCGGCACTGCAAGACATTGACTGCAAGTTCACCACTTGCAATACCGCCACCCTCTACGAAGAACACGAACTGCCCTTTTCTCCTGCTCAATTGCCCGATGTGTTCACAGTTTTCAGAAAGCGGGTCGAAAGTGAGTCGGCAGTGAGGCAGTCGCGTATTGCACCTGAAATCATAAGTTCTCCGGAAATCGGTCCCATAAAACTGCCGAAATTGAATGAACTTGGACTGGCGCACGATACCATTGACGACAGGGCCGCTATCAAATTTCAGGGAGGTGAAAATGCAGGTCTTGAAAGACTACATTACTACCTCTTTGGGACCGGTGCCGTTTCTACTTACAAACTAACCCGCAACGGGATGTGCGGAAGTGACTATTCTTCTAAATTTTCAGCCTGGTTGAGTTTGGGATGCCTTTCAGCGCGAGAAATTGTCGCCCAACTGAAAACGTATGAGGCTGAAAGGGGGTCAAACGAATCAACCTATTGGCTTTTTTTCGAACTATTGTGGCGCGATTATTTCAGGTGGATGATGCGCAAATACGGCAACCGGCTTTTTCTCCTGAACGGATTAAAAAACACAACACAACAAACGGGCAAGCATAATGCCGCCAGGTTTGAACAATGGAAAAATGGCAAAACAGGTAATGACTTTGTAGATGCCAATATGCAGGAACTGAAACGAACGGGTTTTATGAGCAACAGAGGCAGGCAAAACGTAGCCAGCTACCTGTGCAACGATCTGCAGCTCGACTGGCGTTATGGTGCAGCATATTTTGAACAGCAGCTCATCGATTACGATGTGTGCAGCAATTGGGGAAACTGGGCCTATGTGGCCGGAGTGGGAAACGATCCAAGGGGAAAAAGGATTTTCAATATCGAAAAACAAGCTGCGGATTACGATTCCGACCGTAGATTCAGAAACCTTTGGCTGAGCTAAAGTCAACAAAATGGCTTAAAGTTTCCTTCCTTCTACCGAATATAAAATATCACTCGCGATTAGCATTTGTAGGAATAATTGTTAATTTGCGTTGCTTTTGCTTTCAGCATTTTTTCCACATATGCAGCTGCCACACCAAAAATTTTCTCATCAGGAGAATGTAGCCGAGAACGCGCCGGTTTACGTCTCCTATTTCAATCCATTTTTCATTTTCCGACATCCGCAATATGTTCCGGTTCAGGCGGGAAAAGCGTCAGCGGCTATCGACCTGAATATTAAAGGAGAGAACACAGGCGACAACATATCAGCACAGAATTATATTTACTCTGAACTTACAGTTCTCTACTGGGTATGGAAAAATGGGCCCAAAACCGATTATGTTGGTTTTTGTCACTACCGCAGGTTTTTTGACGTACTTAACAAAGAAAAATACCCTTTGCCTTACAAGGCTTTTTCAGAGGACGATGAGTCTGCTTACCTGCAAATACCGGCAATTGATTTTAATGACATTTTGAGAGACTGCGATTTAGTCATGCCCATTAATGTGGTCATGACCCATTCTCTGCGGCGGAATTACGAGCGAAACCACTACGCAGAGCACTACAAGGCACTGGAAAAAACCATTCGGGAGGATTTTCCGGAGTATTGCGAGAGTTTCCGGGCCGTCCTGGAGCAAACCAATCGTCTTCCGCCTTACAACATGTTCCTAACCCGATGGGATTGTTTTGACCGATACTGCACATTCCTATTTGCTGTGTTGCAGAAACTGCAGTCCCAGATTCGGTTACCGGAAGACAGCGGCCAGCACAGGATTTTTGGCTACATGAGTGAGCGCTTGTTGGCGGTTTTTATACATCACCATAAACTGAGGGCGAAGGAGTGTCCCCTTTTTGTGTTCAACCAAAGGGCAAAAAAGAAGTCAAAACCGATTTACTACATCGGAAACATGATCAAAAACTTGAATTTCAGACAAAAGTACATCTGGAGAAGTACTTGAAAGGGATTTGTGGATGAGAACCAAATATTTTACCATTCTCAAGAACAAATGAAATGCAGCGCAGTTATATGCTCAGCAAACATTAGCTATGACCTTACTAGCGGCACAATTTGAGTTGCCATTCTTTACCAATCTGCTGATTTTACTGGTCTCATCGAGGTTCCTTGGAGAGCTGTTTGAGCGGATGAAACAACCCTCAATGATCGGAGAAATCATTGCGGGAATTATTCTTGGTCCCAGTCTGCTCAACCTAATTCACCGTACAGAGGACATTAAGGTCATTTCTGAGCTGGGCATTTTCCTACTGGTCATCATTGCCGGACTGGAAATCAACATTGACGACATTCTTAAATCACTGCGGGGACGAAGCATCATCATCTCCATAATGGCATTCTTCCTGCCCGTGCTCAGTGGGATTGCGGTAGGATATTTCTTTGGTGAGGATATATTAACCACCATTTTTATCGGCCTCTGTGTAGCCATCACCGCGTTACCGGTCAGCATCAGAATTTTGATGGATTTGGGAAAAATTAACTCAGAAGCGGGACAGAAAATTATTTCGGTGGCGATATTTGACGACGTTCTCGCGCTGACTATTCTGGGCGTTTTGCTGAACATCAAAAATTCCGATATGTCGTTTGGTGCCATCGCCAATGCGGTGGGTTTTTCCTTAATCAAACTGGTAATCCTTATTTTGCTGCTCAGTGCAGCCTATCTCTACATCAGAAAAAGCACTGCAAAAGGCAATTACATCGAAGAGTGGCTAGACAACATTGTCGTCATCCTCAAGGGAAAGGAGTCCCTTTTTGCCATTTTCTTCGCCTTTGTACTGCTGTTTGCCACTTTTACCGAATCGCTCGGTCTACATTTTATCGTGGGTGCTTTTTTTGCTTCCCTACTTATCAATGAAGCACTTATTGGAAAGAAAAACATCAAGGCCATTGACAAAACCACCAGGAACATTTCTATTGGTTTTCTTACGCCAATCTTTTTTGCCGGTATCGGCCTGGAGTTCAATTTCTATTCCATCAGCAATATCGGTCTTTTTCTGTCCATCATTTTCGTTTCCTATGCTTCAAAAATAATCGGTGGTTTCACGGGCGGCTTGTTTGCGGGACTTAAAAAGAACGTATCGCTGACCATCGGAATCGGACTTAACGCCAGAGGTATCATGGAACTTGTTATTGCAAACATTGCTTACCAGACCGGAATGATCAACACAGAGATTTTCTCCATGCTTGTACTGATGGGCCTTCTCACCACCCTTACCACACCAATGCTCCTCAAGCGTGCATTCAAACGCAGCGAACAGGTGACGACCGATACGAATATGTAAATACTAAGCTGTCTGTGTCTTCCTGTTTGTACTTTTTTCTGATAAAATATTTGTTAATGTTAAAATTGATTTAAATTTACCATCGTTTTAGTATTTCACTAATAAGCCATTTTGCCAATAATACTGCCGATGGGCAGTTCAGTTGTAAAACAAAATAATGCCAAAGTCAGGAAAAATCATTACCAATCCGTTCAACGGAAACAGCTACGAATTTATTGACACCTCTGAGGAAACCTTCGGAGAATATGTATTGATAAAGGCAACCATCAAGAGCAAAGGTCCCTTAGTGCCTAACCACATCCACGCCCGTCAAAACGAGAACTTCAAGATTCTCGAAGGTAGAATGACCATCTGGCTGGAAGGGCAGACAAATACCCTGTCCGCGGGTGAGCAGACAACCCTTCCAAAAAACCACGCCCACAATCACTTCAATATGGAGGATACACCGCTTGTTTTCCTCCACAAAATTAGTCCGGCGCTGGATTTTGATTATCTACTCGAAAATATGGTCGGTCTTGCCGCAGATGGCAAATCCCGCAACAGTATTCGTGTAAAGATTCAACAATTGGTAATGCTTAAATACCTTGATAGCGTCACCTATGCAGCAGGTATACCAATTCGTCTTCAAAAATGGCTCGCAGACCTAATAGCACCAATCGCAAGAAATTATGGCTATAGGGCTATTTACAGAAGATACTCTAACCTGGAAAAATGAAAAAGCTGTAATATCTATCGGCATTTTTTCATGATTTCGCCGCTTGCATATTCCGACCTGATATAATTTTCAAACAGCCATCAATGTTCTCTCAGTGAGATATAACATTGTAAGCAAACACCAAGCTACTATTTGGCAAACACAATCTTTTTGCCGATTTCAGTCCCATTAATCTGTGTGCCGGAATCAGATTTCGCTTTCGCTAATGTTTAAGCTTTTTCAGAGGCAAAGAGAGCAATAAAAAGTCAATGATTTGCATGACAGCGGTCATCTGCAACATGAACAAACCACTTCATATTTGCCCAATATAGTTGTTATGAATACAGATAAATCGTGTGTTGTATTTAGCGAAATCGGTATAGGAGATGTACCTGTTGTTGGAGGAAAAAATGCTTCTCTGGGAGAGATGTTCAGAAACCTGCAACCATTGGGCGTCAGGGTTCCGGATGGCTTTGCTACGACGGCCGCTGCTTTCCGAAATTTCATATCTGAGAACCATCTCGGAAATGAAATAGAAGCACTGATGGGAGAAATTGACCTCCACAGCTTCAGCAATTTGAACGGAATTTCGCAAAGGGCAAAAAAGTTGATGCTCGATGCAAAGTTGCCTGAAGAGTTGGTTGCAGAAATCACCTCTCATTATGAAGAACTTTGCAGAAAAAATGGTCGGGAAGTGGATGTCGCTGTTCGAAGCAGTGCTACCGCAGAGGATCTCCCAACTGCCAGTTTTGCGGGTCAGCACGAGTCCTTTCTGAATGTAAAGGGAAATGCAGCTGTATTGAATGCCGTACACCGTTGCTTTGCCTCTCTTTTTAATGCCCGCGCCATCAAATACAGAATTGACAATGGATTCGACTACCGGAAAGTTGCGCTTTCGGCCGGAATTCAGCTAATGGTGCGATCTGATCTTTCCTGCTCTGGAGTGTGTTTTTCCATAGAGCCGGATTCCGGTTTTCAAAATTCCATCATCATTACGGCTTGCTGGGGCCTAGGCGAAAACATCGTTCAGGGTGCAGTAACGCCTGATGAGTTTCATGTATTCAAACCTACGCTCGGCAAATGCAAAAATCCCGTTATTTCAAAAAAACTGGGAAGTAAGTCCAAAACCATGGTTTACGCGGAAGAGGGAATCATCAACACCGATACATCCGAACCCAAAAGGGCAATCTTTACGCTCAGCAATGAAGAAATAGTGACCCTCGCAGGTTGGGCGGTCATCATAGAAAACCATTATGGGATGCCGATGGACATCGAATGGGCAAAAGACGGACAATGCGGCGAATTGTTCATCGTTCAGGCCCGTCCGGAGACTGTACATTCACTTAAAAACCCTTACATCGTCAAAGAGTACAAGTTGGGTAAAAAAGGACCGGTTCTGGCCAGCGGTAATGCCGTTGGTGCTGGCGTCGCAGCCGGTGTGGCACGCATCATCAGCTCACCTGCGGAATCTGACAGACTCGGTCAAGGCGAAATTCTGGTTACGGATATCACCAATCCCGACTGGGATCCCATTCTTAAAAAGGCGGGTGCAATCATCACCAATAAGGGTGGCAGAACCAGCCATGCTGCCATTGTGGCAAGAGAAGTTGGGGCGATAGCCATTGTAGGAGCTGCGGGTGCAACAGAAAACATCAAAGACGGAGATGTGATCACTGTCGATAATGCGGAGGGTAAATACGGATCGGTCTATGCTGGAAAACTGGACTGGACTGTTCTTGAGCACGATTTCAAGAACATGCGGATGCCCAGCACCAAGCCGATGTTTATTCTGGCAGATCCGGACAAGGCTTACCAGCTATCGTTTTACCCAAACAAAGGTGTCGGACTGATGCGGCTTGAATTTGTCATCAACAACTCCATCAGGGTACACCCGATGGCACTTGTAAAATATGATGAGCTCAGTGATGAGTACGTGAAAAAGGAGATCGCTGCGCTCTGCTGCGGATATGCCGACAAGCGCGAATATTTCGTTGACAAGCTCTCTCAGGCCATTGGTACCATTGCCGCCGCTTTCTACCCGCGGGAGGTAATCGTTCGTATGAGTGATTTCAAAACCAACGAATATGCCAATCTGCTGGGTGGCAGACAGTTTGAAGAAGAAGAAGAAAATCCGATGATTGGATTCAGGGGTGCATCGCGCTACTATCATGAACGTTACAGAGAGGGCTTCAGGCTCGAATGCGATGCCATGAAAGTTGTTCGAAACGATATGGGACTGCACAATGTCAAACTTATGATTCCCTTCTGTCGCACACTGGAAGAAGGCCATAAAGTAGTTGACCTGATGGCCGAATATGGCTTGAAAAGGGGCGATAACGGCCTTGAGATTTACGTGATGGCTGAAATCCCCAGCAACGTCATCCTTGCCGAGGAATTTGCAAAGATTTTTGACGGCTTTTCCATCGGCTCCAACGACTTGACCCAACTGACCTTGGGCATAGACCGCGATTCATCCATCATAAGCGGTCTTTTTGATGAAAACAATACCGCGGTAAAATACATGATCAGACGGGTAATCCGCTCCGCAAAAAGCAGCGGCGCAAAAATTGGACTCTGCGGACAGGCGCCGAGCGATGACCCCTCTTTTGCCAGATTTCTCATCAGTGAGGGCATTGACAGTATTTCCTTTAATCCCGATGCGCTCCTGAAGGGCATAGATAACATGAATGAAGCAGAACAAAAAAAGCATTTTTAATATGAAAAAATTAATGAACAAAACAGCTGTTGTCACCGGAGCGGGTTCCGGAATTGGCAAGGCCATTGCAGAACTTTTTGCCCGTGAGGGCGCAAATGTAGTTGTTGCCGATTTGCACCCTGAGCATATCGATTTGGTGGTAAAAGCCATCACGGCCAGCGGAGGAAAGGCATTGGGTGTCGTTTTTGATGTTTCCTCCGAAACAGACGTGGCCAGACTCGTGGAAATGACGCTGAAAAATTTCAAAACACTTGACATCCTCGTCAACAATGCCGGTGTGATGGATGATTTTATGCCGGTAGAAAAAATCAGCGATGAACTCTGGAACAAGGTCATGGGTGTTAATCTGAATGGAACATTTTATACCTGTAGGCTTGCGGTGCCGATCATGCTCAACCAGTCAAGCGGCGTCATCATCAATGTAGCCTCGGTAGGTGGACTTTTCGGAACGAGGGCAGGTGCTGCATACACAGCCTCCAAACATGCGGTTATCGGACTAACCAAAAACATTGGTTTCATGTATGCAAAAAATGGCATCCGATGTAATGCTATTGCTCCCGGAGGTGTCAATACCAATATCGGTGCAGACATGAAACCAGATTCTTTCGGAATGGAAAGGGGAATGCTGGGGATGGCAACTATGCCACGCATGGGGGAGCCTGAAGAAATTGCGAATGCGGCACTTTTTCTGGCTTCAGCAGATGCGAGCTTTGTCAATGCTGCTGTACTAACAGTTGATGGTGGTTGGACAGCCTCCTGAAAATTCTGCCAAAAACCTTGTTCTGGATATGCTTTTCAGAAATATTGGATACATTTGTGGTACACATCAGTACATAAATGAATGTCAGGTAAAGGAAGTATCGCACGTGGTAGTCTGATTAAAAAATTCTGGAAAAAACTGGGCCCGGGGTTGGTCACCGGTTCAAGTGACGATGATCCTTCAGGCATAGCCACATATTCCCAGGCGGGAGCGTTGTTGGGCCTCAGCACCCTGTGGACAATTCTTATCTCTTTTCCATTGATGGCAGCAATCCAGGAGATGTGTGCGCGGATTGGACTGGTCACCTCTCTCGGGCTAACAGGTACACTCAAGCAGTATTACTCCAGACCGGTCTTGTATCTGATGGTGCTGTTCAGTTGTCCCGCCATTGTGCTGAACATTGGTGCCGATATCGCGGGCATGGGTGCTGTGGGAAATCTGCTGTTTCCGTCCATTGATGCATCGTATTTCAGCGTTTTCTTCACAATTTTACTGCTGATCATCATCATCTATTACCCCTATCAGAAAATTGCAGCCATACTTAAATACCTCTGTGTCGTGCTATTGGTGTACTTCGTTGTGCCTTTTCTGTTTAAGCAGGACTGGGCTGCGGTGCTGAAAGCCACATTCGTTCCCGTCATTAGGTTCGACAAGGAGTTTTTGAGCATGCTAGTGGCCATTTTGGGTACTACCATTTCGCCCTATCTGTTTTTCTGGCAGGCCACGATGGAGGTGGAGGAGATGCGACACCGGAAAAAGCACATCATGGTGAACAAGAAAATCATACATGAAATGCAAAAGGATGTAGACTTTGGAATGGGCTTCTCAGGTGTAGTGGCCTGGTTCATCATCCTCACCACAGGAACAGTACTTTTCAACAGCGGTGTTCATCAGATTGATACCGTGGAGCAGGCAGCAAAAGCACTCCGCCCCGTGGCAGGCGATTTCGCATACCTCCTTTTTGCAATCGGTGTCATCGGGACAGGACTACTGGCTATTCCTGTATTGAGTGGTTCACTATCGTATATTTTTTGCGAGACCTTCGGGTGGAAAGAAGGACTCGACAATCAGTTCCATGAAGCCAAGCCATTTTACATCATCATCGCCATTTCGCTATTACTGGGATTGTCGCTCAATTATGTGGGTATTACTCCAATACAGGGACTGCTCTATGCTGCAATTCTCTACGGAATAACGGCCCCTGTTTTGATTGCCATTATTATGCACATCTGCAACAACAAAACGGTCATGGGCGGGTTTACCAACGGAATAAAGTCAAATATTCTCGGTTTTGCAACCATGATCATCATGTCAGCTGCAGCCATAACACTTATTTATCTCCAATTCACTTAATCACCTAATCATCTAAACACTTCTGAATGTTCTCAAAAGATCTTTTCAAAGGCAAAATTGTACTCGTTACAGGTGGAGGTAGCGGAATAGGTTTTGCCATTGCAAAACAAATGCTGCAATGCGGAGCAATAGTGTGGATTGCCTCCCGGAAAGAGGAGCGAATCTCTGCGGCAACATCACAACTCAGTACTTTTGGCGAAGTGTATGGAACCACTGTCGATATCCGCGACCGTGATGCTATTGAGGTGCTATTGGAGAAAATTAAGGACAAATGCGGCCGACTTGATATCCTGATCAACAACAGTGGCGGACAGTTTCCCTCGGCGGCTGAAGACATCAGTCCTAACGGATGGAATGCAGTGATCAACAACAACCTCAATGGAACGTGGAATATGTGTCAAATGGTTTTCAAATCGTTCTTTGAGGCACAAAAGCAGGGCGTGATTGTCAACATCATCGTGAATATATATCGTGGAGTGCCCGGCATGGCGCACACAGCAGCAGCACGCGGTGGCATAGAGACCATGAGCAAAACCCTAGCTATCGAGTGGTGCAATCGCGGCGTGCGTGTCAACTGTGTTGCTCCAGGTATTATACAGTCCTCAGGACTGGAAAATTACCCGCCTGAGCTGCTGCATGGTATCTCTGATAAAATCCCGATGAAGAGACTGGGTACAGTCGATGAAATTGCATGGCCGACCCTCTTCCTGGCCTCACCGATGGCCGCATACGTTACCGGTGACACACTATACGTTGATGGCGGTCAGCGACTGTGGGGTGATATCTGGGAAATCTGAATCCTGACCTTTTCAATTTTCATATCTTTTTTGCGCCACACAAAAACTGCTCCGCTTGAACAACGGCAGCATTCAGTTGTTCCACTGATTGATTTAAGTTTTCCCGATATGGAACAACAGGTAATAACCAACAATGATACCCTGGCACAACAGGAGCAGCAAAATTTTCCGGTTGACCGTGTCATCGAAATGGCATGGGAAGACCGGACGCCTTTTGAGGCAATTGAATTTCAGTTCGGACTGAGCGAGGCTGAGGTAGTTGCCCTCATGCGCCGCAATCTAAAACGTTCGAGTTTTAACCTTTGGCGCAAGCGGGTGCACAGTGGTGTCAGTCAGAAGCACCTGCACAAGCGCGAGGAGGGAATTAACCGTTTTCGTTGCAAACTGCAACGGACCATCACCCACAATAAAATCAGCAAAAGATAGCATTTTTTGCCTTGAAGAATCAATTTATCTGATGAAAAATACCAAAAAAGCAGATCTGCCAAAGAAAATCTGCACGGTTTGTAACAGACCATACACTTGGCGGAAAAAGTGGGAAAAAGTATGGGATGAGCTCAAATACTGCAGTCAACGTTGTCGAAACATGAGAAACCTACCAAGCAATGCAGTAGGAGATATACAATCTACTCAGGGTTGATTAAATGCATCACAATTCATCTAACATCTGCCTGACGGCAAAATACAACCGAATCATGAGTAATCCAAAGAATATTGTCATCGTGGGAGCCGGTAAAGGCATCGGACTAAAGACTGCTGAACTGCTTTCAGAGGGCAACAATGTCTTCGCCATCTCCAGAAATGAAACTGATGATCTCCGTGCCCTTGGGACATCTTTTTATGGCATAGATGTCAGTAAAGATGACCTGGGTGTGCTGGATGGGCTACCGGATCAAATTCACGGGTTGATTTACTGCCCCGGCTCCATTGTTTTGAAACCTTTCAACAGACTCTCTGAGCAGGATTTTCTTTCTGATTTTCAACAGAATGTAATGGGTGCTGTAAGGTTAATCCAAAAATTGCTTCCTGCGATGAAAAGGGCTAATGGGGCCAGTGTAGTGCTTTTTAGCACAGTCGCAGTCAAGCTTGGAATGCCTTTTCATGCTTCGATTGCCGCTTCAAAAGGTGCTGTTGAGGGACTGGCGAAGAGCCTCGCTGCCGAGCTGGCAATTTCAGCCATCAGGGTCAACGTAATTGCGCCATCGCTGACGGAGACGCCACTGGCCGCAAATCTGCTGAGTACACCCGAGAAGAAAGATGCTGCTGCAAAAAGACACCCCCTGCAGCGAGTGGGAACACCTGAGGAAATGGCCCAAATGGCTGCCTTTTTGGTTGGCGACAACTCGGCTTGGATTACAGGTCAGGTCATCGGTGTCGATGGCGGATTGGGTTCGCTCAGGGTTTGATGAATTGAATAATAATAAAGCAAGGTGGCAGATTGCTGTCCTAAAAAAAAGAAAATGAAGATACTACGACAGGAGCAATTTTTGCCAATGTCTCTAGATGAGGCATGGGATTTCTTTTCCTCACCGCGCAATCTCAACGAGATTACTCCCGATGACATGGTTTTCGAGATTTTGTCCGATTTACCGGAAAAAATGTACGAAGGAATGTTCATAAGATACCGCCTGAAACCCATGTTAAACATTCCTGTTCAGTGGTGTACGGAAATCACTCACATCAGGGATAGAGCCTTTTTTGTGGACGAACAGCGCAAAGGGCCTTATAGCATCTGGCACCATGAGCACCATTTCAAAGCTGTAGATGGGGGAGTACTCATGACAGATATTTTGCACTACGATATCGGTATGTCGTTTCTTGGCTGGATTGCAGGTCATTTGTTTGTTCATCGGAAAGTAAAAGCTATCTTTGATTTTCGATACCAGAAACTCGAACAGATGTTCAAATCAAATTGAAATGAAAAACCTGGTTTTTACTATTGCCATCTGCGTATTCCTCTGTCTTACATTTGGTTTGTTCAGTGGATTCAGCACTATAAATGCCGTCCTGAGCTGGTATCCCATGATTGAAAAACCTTCCTGGAATCCGCCAAACTGGGTGTTCGGACCAGTGTGGACGGGCCTATACATGCTGATGGGAATTTCGCTCGGCATGGTGTGGAACCGCAGAAAAGAAAACAAGAACAACGCTATCCTGTGGTTTTCCATTCAGTTTGCACTCAATCTGCTCTGGTCGATAATTTTCTTCAACCTGCACCAGATAGGTTTAGCCTTAATTGAAATTCTGGTACTGCTGGGCAGTATCGTCATTATGATTCGCTTTTTCTACAAAATCAGTCCCGTTTCCGCATACCTTCAGATACCATACCTCCTCTGGGTTTGCTTCGCAAGCGTATTGAACGGCACCATCTGGTACCTTAACGCATAACCTTACAAGCTACTGATTCTGTCGGCAACGGTCTTTAATGACATCAAACACTACCTCTGATCGGCTGCCTCAAAAGCCATCAGACGCGATTAGGGTGACCTTTGCTCCTTTGGGTATGATTCTTCTCATATTGCTGCCTATTTTGCTCCTTAAGTGGTAAATTTGAATCGAAAATTTATTTTCTAGATATTTCATTCATTCAAAACGTGCAGTAATGTCAAAAATCAGTCGCGAGGACATTCATCTGATTAACACGTATAGCAACTGGACAACGGAATCACTGTCTGCTATCCTCCGACGTCATGTTTATCCCGACAGACAGCAATGGAAGCTGTTTCTACAGCTTTTTATCATCACGCTTGGCGTAGGCTTCACAGTAGCTGGTATCGTTTTCTTTTTCGCGTACAACTGGAACGGACTCCACAGATTCCTCAAACTGGGTATTGTTGAATCACTCGTTGTACTCAGTCTGATTTTAACACTGATTTCGGGTCAGAAAATCGTTGTGCGCAAAATAATCGGTACGGCTGCGCCGGCTTTGGTAGGCGTTTTGTTGCTGGTTTACGGACAGGTGTACCAAACAAGTGCTCTGGAATATGAGTTTTTCCTGCAATGGGTGCTCTTCATTTCCATTTGGGTATTTGTTTCTGGCTTTCCACACCTGTGGTTACTTTTCCTTATGTTGGTTCATATTACCATCATTTTTTACATGGAACAGGCGCAGAAAAATAGTTCGCCGTCAGCTGTATATGCGCTGCTTAGTGGACTGTATAACGCTGCTTATTTCTTGAATATTCTCCTCTTGAAATGGAGAAAAGCCAAGATTCCGCTGTGGTTTTTGCAGTGCGTAGCGATTGGTACCGCCATTTTTGCCACAATGGGAATATCCAATGGCATACATCATGAACCAGACATCGTCTTCGCACTTTTGTGCATAGGAACGCTGATTGTTTATGCGTTTGGGGTAGATTACGGATTGCGGCAAAAGAGCAGTTTTTTGCTCTCACTTATTTCCCTCAGTGTTATCATCATCATCGCTTCAATAATGCTGAAAATTTCTGAATCGCAGTCCATGATACTGGTCACAGGGTTGTTTATCATCCTAAGCGTTACAGCTGTGATTAAAATGTTGAGTGCTCTTCAAAATCGGAAAGAAAATGGATAAGCATCGGCACATTGTTAAGGTACTGAGCGCAATACGACAGGAAGTCCCGACGGCATTTCAAGTTGATGAAAATGCATTGGAAACTGCCGTTTCTGAAGACCGATATTCGGCCAGTGGGGTAGCTGTTTGGCTTCTTTCTATTGTGGGCGGATTGTTGGGAGCAATAACTTTTCTGAGTTTCATTACCATGTCGGGTTTGAATAAATCAAATTTTGGCATGACTCTCACCGGACTGCTGCTGATAGCGCTTTCGCTTTTAATCAAAAGGATATACAACAAGCCACTGACCGATACCATCGGCATTACCTTTTTTGGATTGGGATTCATCCTTTTTGGCATCGGGTTGGGCAGATATGGTATTGATCAGAATCTAATCCCTGCAGCTTTAATGGCGACTGGTTTTTTGGCTCTTTTGCTGGTGCAGCATTTCGTTTTTTCGCTGGTTTCACTCCTGATTATTCACGTTGGTGCGTTGAATTTGTTGCATAGCAACAAATTCTATGACGGCATGTATATTTACATGATTTTGCTTGCCCTTGCGCTCTGGTATACTTGTATGGCTGAGGCGCAGATCCTCCGCGCATGGCCAATTTGCAGACGTATTTATCTGCCATTGCGACTGGCTGTCTTAATGGCATTCCTCTCCGTTCTCATTTGGTCGGGAATAAAAGACAACATCCCGGTGACCGGTAGCTTACTTTCTCCGGCAGCACTATTCCTGGGTTTGATGGTATTAATGATATTTTCAAAAGTCATAAATGTGCTGAATATCAGCAGAATGAATGTAAAAATTACCGTTTACACAATTAGCCTTATTGTCGTTTTCTGCTGTTTCAAGGCACCTGCAATAATCGGTTCAATGCTTGCAGTATTGCTTTGTTTTTTCATTAATTTTCGGTCCGGGACAGTACTTTCGCTAATTTCTCTTGCAGCGGTCGTAGCACGGTATTTTTACGATATTAACCTTAGTTTACCACAAAAATCAGGGCTATTGTTACTGGTAGGGCTGGTGTTTATTCTTTTCTACATCTTTACGAACAAATTTTGGAAAGCAGATGAAAAAGTATAGGCACCTACTGATATGGCTCAATCTGGCGGTTCTGTTGTGGCTGTTCAACCGCTCAGTATTTGAAAAAGAAAATGTCCTGAACACCGGTAAACTGGTATTGCTGGAAATATTTCCCGTGGATAGCACCGCTGACGCACAGCGCGATTTCATAAAATTGAACTATCAACAATTGGATGCAATGCCAGCTGATAGCCTACCACAAAAAGGCTTTTGTATGGTGAGAACCGATGAAAGGGGACGGGTAGATTCCTTGCACTTCCAGGAAGCTATGCAGCCCCGTCAAGAGCATGAATTGGCCATCAAATACTTAGTGAAAAACGGCAGTGTCGCCATTGGAGCCGGAACCTACTATTTTCAGAAAGGAAATGCAGCAAATTTCAACAGGGCGAAATATGCCGGATTAAAAGTTAACGAAGCCGGTGATGCTGTTCTTTTTGCATTGTATGATGGGCAATTGGTGCAGCTCCAATAACGAATCAACCGGGCTTATGTGAGTCCTCTTTTTGTTTCACAGGGACTTGTTTTCTTGGAAAAAGCAAAGGTCTCAATCACTTAAAAGATGCCTGAAATTCGTGAAGCCTTTTGGCAAAACACACCCGAACAGCTGTTTACAAGGTTGGAAAGTTCTCCGCATGGACTGTCGCAAAAGCAGGCGTTTAAGATGCGGGCCATTTCCCCGAAAGGTAGAATGTCTGGAACACGATTAAGCAGAGACCTTGTACTGTTCGCTAGCCAGTTCAAAAGTCCGATGATGCTGCTGCTGATCGGTGCGGTTGTGATTTCGGCATTTCTGGGCGATTTGTCCGATGTCTTCATCATCCTTTTCATTGTTATAACCAGCGGAACGCTCAGTTTTTTTCAGGAGCGAAATGCAGGAAGGGTAGTCGAAAAACTACAGTCTCTGATTGCTCTGAAAAGCACCGTTTTGCGCGACGGGGTTCCGAAAGATATCAACGCTGATCAGATTGTGCCCGGAGACATTGTGCTCTTCAATGCCGGTGACATGATTCCCGCTGATTGTCTGTTGCTGGAATCTAATGAATTGCACGCCAACGAATCGAGTCTGACGGGTGAATCTTATCCGGTCAGGAAGGCACCTTCTGTTAAGCCAGAAGGTGCCGAGCTTTCAGACCGCTCGAATTGCCTCTGGGAGGGTTCCAGTATCGTAAGTGGCGATGGAAAAGCTTTGGTGGTGCGAACAGGTGCAGACACCATATTCGGTGCCATAGCCCAAAGTGCTTCAAACGACATTGAAACCACCTTTGAGAAGGGAATCAAGGACTTCGGTTATTTTCTGATGCGAATCACGATGGTTTTGTCGATTTTTATTCTCTTGGTCAATCTCATCAACCACAAAAGCGTAATTGACTCGGCGCTGTTTGCGCTCGCATTGGCCGTGGGAATGGCACCAGAATTGTTGCCAGCCATTACCACTATCGCCATGAGCGCGGGTGCCAAACGAATGTTACAGAAAAAAGTCATTGTAAAGAAACTTTCCTCCATCCAGAACCTGGGCGAAGTCGATCTGCTCTGTACCGACAAAACCGGTACCATCACAGAAGGTGCCATCAACGTTTTTGGGATCGTAAATTGTGAAGGGGAAGAGGACGATTTTGTAAAAAATCTGGCCTGCTGGAATGCCCGACTGGAGTCCGGATACGCCAATCCCATCGACGATGCCTTGCGAAAAATCACACCCGCAACAAAAGAAGAAGTCGTCAAAATCGCCGAAATTCCATATGATTTTATTCGAAAGAGACTAAGCATCGCAGTAAGGAAAGATCAGGATGTACTGCTGATTACCAAAGGCGCATTCCGCGAGACAATATCTGTATGTAGTACCATGCGTCTTGCCGATGGCCACATCGTTTCCCTTGCGGAAAATGTTCATAATATTGATATGCAATTTGAAAAATATGGTCAGGAAGGAAAAAGGGCCATAGGCGTTGCATTCAGAAATTTGAGTGATCTCACAGTGTCGCGAGAGAAAGAAAGTGAAATGACTTTTGCGGGCTTCATTTTACTTGAAGACCCGATCAAACAAGGTATTCAGGATACCATCGCAGCACTCAAACACCTGCAGGTCAACCTAAAAATCATCACCGGAGACAACCGCAATGTAGCACAATCCATTGCTATGAAAATCGGCATATCCGACCCTATCATCATGACCGGACAGGAGCTCATCAAAACCAGCCCGGAAGCGCTCAATCACCTCGTTAGAAAAACGCATATTTTTGCTGAGGTAGAGCCACAGCAAAAGGAACGAATCATACAGGCACTCAGAAAAAGCCATACGGTGGCCTATCTCGGTGATGGTATTAACGATGTGTCGGCCATCAAAGCAGCAGATGTCGGGATTTCCGTTGAAAATGCAGTAGATATTGCAAGAGAAGCGGCCGATTTTGTTTTTTTGGAAAAAGACCTGATGGTGCTCGCCGAAGGCATCAGAGAGGGGAGAAAGACCTTCGCAAACACGCTCAAATACATTTACATCAGCACCGGATCTACCTTCGGAAACATGTTTAGCGTGGCTGCGGCATCGCTTATTCTGCCATTCTTACCGATGCTTCCAAAGCAGATCCTGCTGACCAATTTCATCTCAGATTTCCCCTACCTGATGGTGGCCTCCGACAATGTGGATGAGGAGCAGTTGCAGCGCTCAGGCAAATGGAATTTGAAGCTCATCAGCAGATACATGGTCATTTTCGGTATCCACAGTTCTATTTTTGACATCGTCACCTTTCTGACCTTGCTCTACGTTCTGAACGTACGTGAATCTGTATTTCAGACCAGCTGGTTTGTTGAGTCGGCATTGTCTGAGTTATTCATACTTTTCATCATCCGGACCCACAAAAGTTTTTTTAAAAGTATGCCCCACAAATTCCTGATTTTTCTCAGCATATTTGCAGTTGTCATGACTATCGGATTGCTCTATCTGCCTTTCGCAGCAGATATCGGATTTGTTCCGTTGCCACCAGAATACCTGCTGGCAATGCTTTCTATAGTGCTTGTTTATGTGCTCACCGCCGATGTCCTAAAAGTCTGGTTCTTCAGGAAATACCAAACACGATAAACATGATAAACACGATAAACACGATAAACACGATTTTTAGGATTATTCAGAATAACAGGACTTCACACAGTAACGTCTAGACGAGTTAACTGCACAGCCTCGATAGGCTCTAATAAAAAGACCCAAAGGGACGAGATGGTCTTTTGCCAAATTTCTTCCAAGATGGCATTTTCGACCATCAGTTAAGTTTACACAAAAAAATTATACATCTGAACTAATAAACCTCAAAATATCGACTATTGTACCTATAAAGTTTTTCTGTCCCCTGACATCAATTGAATCAATAACAGGAAATATACAAAACAATAATTGTGGAAACAAAACTAATGAGAGACCGGAAGGCTAGCCGACCAAATCTTACCTCTTCATCAATTTAAAGCCAATTTCTCTGCCTTGTCCCTGAAACATGGCGAGATTTATCCAGAACCATGCGAATTGCTCCATTAACTCGAATTTGTCACTGCCACCAACATCATAGCAGGCTTCGAATCCCGCGTCGAGGGCGAGCTGGTGGGCTACTGCTTTGGCCTTTTCTGAATCACCTGCCATAAACATATCCAGAGCGACATCGCCATATCTTGGATTCCGCATGTTGTTGAATCCGGTGGTGTTGAAACACTTTACGACATCGCGGGTTGCAGTGTGGTCGAGAATGGCCGCACTGCTAGAGTTATAACCTGCCGGACCACGACCCATGACGATATTCATGGCATCGATGATGACCTTGCCATCCGTTTTACCCAGTGACCTGGCCACATCAATTGTCGCCGTCGCCGGGGTGGCGATCAAAATGACATCTGCCATCTCCACTGCCTCCGCCACGCTATGGACGGTGGTATTGGAATTTTCAAGTAAATCTTTCCCTTTAAAATCCTTGCTTTGTGCGCCGATAAATATGTGGTGACCCTTTGCAGCCCAACGAGTGGCCAGCGCCCCGCCCACATTTCCGCTTCCAATGATGGCTATTTTCATACCTGATTTTTTAGTTTAAAGTAAAGCTGAAACCCCTTAGTAAATGTAAATATCGGTATTATTGTTCAATCAATGGTTCCGTTCTCATGATGACGAAGAGGGGTGAGCCTTTGTAAACCATGGGCTCTTTAAAAAGTTGGCAATAATTCCCCTCTGCCGTAAATTCTGCAAATTCAAAATCCTATCTTTGTGAAACCATGTCTAATAATTAAAAACGAGCATCCACATCCACATCCCCTTCACCTAAACACCTAAGCACCTAAACAATAGCTCTCCATGCTCCAAAAACATCTTGCACTGACAGCCGAGGCCACATCACCTTTGTTCCGAATCATGTGGATTCAGAACATTTTCGACCCCCGACACAGGCATTTTGAAAACAACGTCAGCGCCTTCCATGTAGGAAATGG
>CANHEE010000015.1 GCA_947459655.1 Lewinellaceae bacterium | reverse complement strand
TGGAAGCTGCAATTGAAGGCGCAAAAGAGCGATTTAGACCAATTCTGATGACCTCCTTCGCATTTATTGCAGGTATGATTCCTCTCGTAAGGGCTTCCGGTGCAGGGGCGGTGGGCAACAAGACCATCGGGGCATCGGCTATGGGTGGGATGTTGTTCGGTACCATTTTCGGCATTTTAGTCGTACCGGGTCTGTATTATATTTGTAGTAAAATGATTGAAGGTAAAAAACTGATAAAAGATGAAGATCTAATACCTCTGAGTGAAAATTTGGTACATGAGTACTCAGAAACCAAGACTGAAAGCAAATTAAAAAACCTAATTGAAAAATTTTTGAAACGAAATGAAAAGTAGATTAATAATTGGTTTCGGTATCTTCTTCGTTCTCATGGTTGGAATGCTAGGTTGTACGGTGGCAACGCTTCCGTCCAGGTCAATAAGCAACAATATTCCTTCTAAATACAGTTTTAATAGAGACTCGTCAATAACAGAGACCATTGTTTGGAAAAAGTATTTTGTTGATACTAATTTAATCAAACTGATAGATGAAGCGCTGATAAACAATCAGGAGTTGAACATCATGCTACGTGAAATTGAAATCAGTAGAAATGAAATCATGGCTCGGAGAGGGGAGTATCAGCCATTTGGCTTTTTGGCCGGAAGTCTGGGTGGCGATAAATCGGGACATTATACATGGAACGGCGTTTCAGAAGAAGATGCAAAAACAAGAGCTGATAAACTTCCTCGCTATATTGGCGACCAGATGCTGCAGGCTACGTTCTCTTGGGAACTTGACCCTTGGAAAAAACTTCACAATGCAAAAGATGCTGCAGTAAAACGATACATGGCAGCAAATGAAGGTAGAAATTTTTTGATGACAAATCTTATTGCTGAAATTGCCAGTTCGTATTACGAACTGATGGTACTGGATAATCAGTTGGCAATTGTTCAGCAAAACATTACTACTCAGAAAGATGCTTTGGAAATGGTGAAGGTTCAAAAAGATGCTGCGAGAGTCAATCAATTGGCGGTCAATCGTTTTATGGCACAGCTTCTGAACACTGAAAACCTCAAATTTGAGATTCAACAGCAAATCACTGAAAATGAAAACCGTATTAATTTTTTGACGGCGAGATACCCTCAGGAAATTAAACGCAATTCTTCCAACCTCAATACTGCTCAATTTTTGAAGATTTCTACCGGAATTCCGGCACAGCTTTTAGCTAATCGCCCCGATATTCGTCAGGCAGAGCAGGAATTGGAGGCTGCAAAATTGGATGTTTCGGTGGCAAGAGCCAATTTTTATCCCAACATCACCTTGCGAGCGGGAATCGGTTTGCAAGCGTTTAATCCAATTTTTCTGGTCAATCCTAAATCAATCGCTTTCAACTTTTTGGGTGATTTAGTGCAACCCCTAATTAATAAAAATGCAGTTAAAGCAAATTATCATAACGCTAATGAAAGGCAAATTCAGGCGATACATAAATATGAACAGGTTGTGTTAAATGCATATTTGGAGGTGATGAATCAGTTAATAGGCAATAAAAATTACACAGAAAGTTTTGCCACCAAATCTAAGCAAGTAGAAATTTCAAGTAATTCAATTGAAATATCCAACAGCCTTTTCATATCAGCAAGGGCCGATTACACAGAGGTATTGTTTACGCAACGAGAAGCACTTGAGGCAAAAATGGAGTTGCTGGAGACCAGAAAAAAGCTACTCAATACAGAAGTCAATATTTACAAAGCTTTGGGTGGAGGGTGGAGGTAAATTGATAGGGTGAATAACTATCTGCCATTTCATCACCCTGCATTTTTTGTTAAAGATTTTTTTCATTGTTTTATTAGCATAAGCGCTTCAGATTTATTCAAAATGACTCAACTTCCAGTTAATTCCATTTGAATTCATTACAATTAACCACCTTACTGAAAAAAAACAGTCTATTCAACTTATATTTGCGGCTTGAAAACAAATTTCAGTAGCGAAATCCTCTCGGGATTTATGGTTTCCCTGCTTGCGCTTCCCTTGAGTCTCGGAATTGCAAGAGCAAGTGATTTTCCCAACCCCATGTACGGCGTTCTGACGGCCATAATCGGCGGTATGCTGGTCAGTCTAATAGCTGGTTCAAGACTCACCATCAAAGGTCCTGCGGCAGGATTAATTGTGATTATAGCCGGTGCCGTCTCTGAATTTGGCGGTGGTGAAATGGGTTGGAAATTTGCGTTGGGATCCATCGTCGTGGCGGGTATTTTGCAGATAATCTTTGGTGTGCTGAAACTGGGGAAATTATCAGATTTTTTTCCACTTTCTGTAATACGTGGAATGCTAGCAGCCATCGGTTTGATTATCATTTCAAAGCAAATCCATATGCTTTTGGGGGTCAACCCCATTGGTATTGACGGCAAGCCTATTGTCGAACCTATCGCACTGCTGGAAGCCCTTCCGCACACAATAGCAACGGTTGCTGATCGAATGCCTATCGTAATTACCGGCTTGATTTGTCTGCTGCTTGTTTTTGGCATTCCTCTTCTTCCTTTTCGTTGGTTAAAACGTATACCTGTCCCGATGTTTGTCTTGCTCGCTGCCGTTCCGTTGGGTGTATTACTTGGTTTGGGCAGCATTAAGGATGGTCTTATCAGGTTTGATAAGCCTTTTACTGAAATTGTAGGGATGAATGTCAATTTTGATGGCTTTCAAAAGACGGGAGTATTTGTCAAATATGTCATTCTTTTTGCTGTGATTGGCAGTTTGGAGTCCCTACTTACTGTGAAGGCCATTGACATTATGGATCCCGCACGCATCAAATCAAATAGCAACCGCGATTTGATTGCTGTTGGTGCCGGCAATATATTGTCAGGGATTCTCGGAGGTTTGCCAATGATCTCGGAGGTAGCTCGCAGCTCAGCCAATGTCAACAACGGAGCAAAATCCCGTTGGGCCAATTTCTTCCACGGCGCTTTTTTACTGGTGTTCATGTTGTTCCTGACACCGGTCATACAAATGATTCCCAACGCTGCACTTGCAGCGTTGCTGATTGGAGTAGGTTTTAGGCTTGCGCATCCAAGGGAGTTCATTCACACCTTACACATTGGCAAGGACCAGCTCGCAATGTTTGTAACTACAATCATTTTTACACTTTCTGTAGATTTGCTGGTAGGTGTAGCTGCTGGGATAACATTAAAGATTATCATTCAAGCTGCCTCGGGTAAATCTATTAAAAGTTTATTCAAGGCAAACGTTGAAGTACTGGATCAGCAGGGTGACTTTTATGTCCGAATCCACAAGGCAGCGGTGTTTACCAACTGGCTAGGCATCAAGAAAGAACTGGATGCCATTCCTTTTGGTGCCAGTGTGTATATAGATTTCAACAATGCAGACATTATCGACCATTCGGTGATGGAGAATATACATCATTTTAAGCATGATTACGAAGCAAAAGATGGGGGAAAGGTATATTTAATGGATTTGGATAACCATAAGCCAGCCTCAAATCATCGCCTTGCGGCCAGAAAGAAACCAAGAAAATCTTCTGTAACTGAGTAGATATTGTATAGGTAATGTCCGTTTGAGATACTCTTGTTAAGCTTATGGGATTCGCCGCATTGTTATCGGTTGCGAACAGATATTTTTAATCATATCTTTCCGTTTCACATATCATGTTGGTTGTAAATGTCTGAATGTGAGATTATTAAAATTGGAACATGAAAAGAATTGTGATAATCACAGCATTTGTGCTTTCGTCAGTTTACGAGGCATTAGCGCAACTTCACCAAGTTGCCGATAATAGTAATGGTTGGATCATGTACTTGGGTGATCACAAGGTATCTGATAAGTGGGGAGTACATCTTGAAGCGCAGTTTCGAAGAAGCGAAATAGTTTCCAAACCACAGCAGTTGCTGTTTCGACCAGGAATCAACTATTACTTTAATAATCAGGTATTTGCGACAGCCGGTTATGCCTTTATTGAGACCCATCCGTACGGAAAATTTCCGGTAGCAAGGGATTTCTCTGAGCATCGTTTCTGGGAGCAGATACAGATCAAAAACCAGCTGAAAATTGTCGAATATATCAGTCGTTTCAGATTGGAACAGCGGTATGTAAACTCCATTAATGGAGCACCAGGCAATTATTCCGAGGGGCCAACGGTTTATACCAATCGGTTCCGACTAATGCAGCGGTTTTCTGTCCCGTTAAAAGGGCAGAAAATTGAAGACAAATCCCTTTACATTACAGCCTATGACGAGTTTTTCATCAATTTTGGTAAGGAGGTGAAATACAATATTTTCGATCAGAACCGAGCTTATATTGGTCTGGGATACAAACTGCCAGGTGTAGGAAGACTCGAACTTGGTTACCTGAACCAACTGTTGATGAAATCTGATGGAATCAGAATCGAAAACAACCACACCCTTGCCGTTACTTTGAGTTCGACCTTGGACTTTTACAGGAAAAAGAAATAGTTGTTGTAGAGAATCTTAACTACGAGATGTAATTGCCTCCCCTTGAAGTTAAGAGGTAATCTGAAATGGATTACTCTTCAGTATTCTCCCGCAGATTTTCGAAAAAGCTGAAATGCGTTTTTCCGTATGTCCGCATTTCCATAAAATTAGGGTGTTTCTCAAAATGGTGATTGGGATTGTGTTCCAACACAAACCATCCATCCGGGTTCAGCAACTTGAACTGAAAAATTTTATCTGGTAGCGAATCGAGTGCAGGCATGCCATAGGGCGGGCCTGCGAAAATGTAATCGTATTTTTCGCGTGTGGTTTCAATGAAACGGAATACATCCATCTGAAAAATCCTGATTTCATCTTCCACTTTCAACTGTGCAGCCATCTTACGGACAAAATTGAGGCATCCCGGGAACTTGTCTACGTAGGTTACCTGCGTACATCCCCTTGATACAAACTCATAACTATGGTTGCCGGTGCCACCAAACAAGTCCAGCATTTTTGTCTCTTCAAAATCAATGTTGTTGTTGAGGATATTGAACAGACCTTCTTTTGCAAAATCTGTGGTTGGTCTGGTAGGCCAATCATCAGCAGGCGGGTTGAATTTTCTGCCTTTGAATTTTCCTGAAATAATTCTCATATTTTCTTTTTAAATCAGCATTGCTATCCGACATCTGCAAATGTGTGCAGTGGATAAGTGGCAAAGGCAGATTCCCTCGGGAATTCGGAAAAAAGCGTATGTCTGAAATGCACGTTGCGTATATAACGGGCTATGGTGTTGTAAAGTTCTGCACTGCTGTTGACGTGTCCGCTTAAGTACACCATTGCAGTTTCAGGATCAAGTGAAAGTTGGTTGATGATCAGCATGATGAAATAGGCAACATCCCCTGTACTTTGAAAATCGTAGTTGTTGGCGAGAAGTATTCGCTGAGCATCACAAACCAGAATCTGCATCTGATTTTGATGGAAATTTATAAAAAGGGCTGTCCCCTGATTTCTATTTTCTGAAAATATTCCGGAAACCATTCCCGTAAAAAAATGCGTTATGGCTACTCCTGGAAAACTTTTTTCGAGAAATTGAAGCAGATCGATTTTTATTAGGTAAAGGTTCCTTATTTCCGAAGTAAAGGTTTCCGTTCGCACTATCTCAGATGCCGGAGATGGGCAAACTGAATTCAGATATGCATAAGGGTTTTTATCACTGTACAGCTCTTCAGGAACCATTGTAAAAGCCTGAGACAGGAGGGAAATTCGGACTTCACTGAAGGACAATTGCAGCATTTTATCTGTATTCTTCAGCATTTCTATTTCATCTCTAATGCTGAACAATGCTCTATTGCCGCAATCGAGTGCATAGCTTCTGTATGCCATCCATCGGTCGCCGTCAATAATGAGATAGGTACAGGCATGATTACTGATAAACATACGCATTTTATACACGTAGCTGCTGTTGCTCAGTACATAATCATCAAAAATATCATAGACTATTTTCGCCATTTAGAAGCCTGTCTGGCAGTTTTACTTTTTCTTTCCTGCGGTAGTGATTTTTCCGTTGTACATTGCACCTTCTTCTATGCCTATAGAGCCTGCACTGATGTTGCCTCTCACCGTAGCTGTAGACATGATCTGAATGGTTTCGGTTACGGTGATATCACCTTCTACTTTGCCCTGGATGGCCGTATTCATGGCACTTACACTGCCTTCAATAACGCCACTATTGCCCATTACGAGCCTTTTGTCAACTTTGACTTCTCCATTGATTTTACCATCCAATCGGACATTTTCAGTACAGATAAAAGTGCCCTCTATTACTGTACCCTCTGCGATAACGCAGGTCAGGCCTGCATCACCCGGTGAAACGTTGCTGCTTGACGCTGTTTTAACGTTGTTGCTTGTCAATGCCATTTTTTATAAATTTAATATGTAAAATAGTATGAACTCCTGGAATTAATTCAGCAACATTGAATCCGGAATTGCAGCGATGACAGCGAAATTGCTGCCCTTGTTTTCCATCGTGTGCTGCCACAAATGTTCCGGGGCATCCTTAAACATGTAATTTGCATGCATTTCAGCTGTAATCCACGAGCCGGAAGTCATTTCTTCTTTCAACTGGCCCTCGCTCCAGCCTGAATACCCGACAAAGAAACGAATCCTGTCAGGGGTCACCAATCCCTGTGTAATGAGCACTTTAAGGGCTTCAAAATTGACACCCCACCAAACGCCGGTGCTGATTAATTTACTCTCTTCTATCAGATCGCCATATCCGTGAAGGAAAAACAAGGCTCTTTTCTTTACTGGTCCCCCACAGAATACCCTTGTTTCAAATTCGGGAAAATCATCCAGCACATCATTGAGCATAATATCAAGCGGTTTGTTCAGACAAAAACCTACAGTTCCGCTTTCGTCATCGTGTTCACAAACAAGCACGACAGAGCGATGGAAGAAGCCATCCTGAGAGAAGGGCTCAGCCAGTAAAATTTTCCCCCTGAGGTTTTGCTTGTCCATATTTTGTTTCGCTTAGTTCAGGTTTTCCGCAAATACCTCCCTATTGATTTTTTTGATCATGCCTGTTAATACCCCTCCAGAACCTCCTACTTCATAGAAATGGTCAAATCCATCGGCAATCATTTGCTGAATGGATTGTGTCCATAAAACCGGTGCGGTGAGCTGGTCAATGAGATTGCGTCTAATGACCTCCGGTTCAGTTGCAGGGCGCGCGTTAACATTCTGGTAAACCGGACAAATGGCTGCAGAAAAATGCGTTTGGGCAATGGCTTTGGCAAGCTCGGTTCTTGCGGGTTCCATCAGTGGTGAATGAAATGCACCACCTACCTGAAGGACAAGAGCCCTTTTTGCTCCGGCCTCTTTTAGTCTTTCGCACGCAATTTCAACACCTTTTACCGAGCCGGAAATTACAATCTGCCCGGGGCAGTTAAAGTTGGCCGCAATGACTGTTTCAATTGTGATGTCATTGCATATATTTTTGACAATCTCGTCATCCAGTCCGAGAATGGCAGCCATGGTTCCGGGTTCCATTTCACAGGCTTTTTGCATTGCAAGTGCCCTTTGCTGTACGAGCAACAGTCCATCTTCAAAACTGAGGCTTCCTGCTGCAACGAGCGCCGAAAACTCACCAAGGGAATGTCCAGCAGTTGCGTCGGGTAGTATACCTGACACACGAGCCTTGATTACAGAATGCAGAAATACAGCGGGTTGTGTGATTTTGGTTTGTTTCAGGTCTTCTGCGCTACCATGAAACATGACATCGGTTATGCGGTACCCCAGCAAATCATTTGCCTGATCAAACAGTTCGCGTGCTGATGTGAAATTTTCATAAAGGTCTTTTCCCATCCCTTCAAATTGAGATGCCTGACCCGGAAAAACATAAGCTTTTTTCATAAATACACCATTTTATTTGTTCAAATTGCCCCCAGGTTGTTACTCACCAAAGTATTCGGCGTATATGGTATCTGTCTCAACCAGTTTAAGTCGATGCAATTTACAGCCTTTTATATGCGGCTCCAGTTCCTTCCATATGAGCACGATGAGGTTCTCGGTTGTAGGCTGTAAATTTTCCGGAATAAAATCTACATCAAGGTTGAGATTGGAATGATCGAGTTTGTCTGTGACAATATCTCTGACCAGTTTACCCAATTTTTTTGCGTCGAAAATAAAACCGGTTACCGGATCGGGCACTCCTTTGACTGTGACGTGAAGGGAGTAGTTGTGTCCATGCCAATTCTTGTTTGCACATTTACCAAAGACCTCTAGGTTCTTTTCATCCGACCATTCACTTACCCAGAGTTTGTGCGCGGCATTGAATCGCTCAATTCTAGTCAAATATACCATTCTTAAAATAATTGCGTGGCAAAGGTATTAAAAATACAGCAGTTGTGGAAAATAATCAGCACCAAAACCTTGGTTTTCGTTGTTGTATCTGCAATAAAAAACTCCCCATTCTGCAATGCAAAAAGGGGAGTTCTGAGCAATATTTTTTTGCTTAAGAGAAAATTTCAGTGCCTGCGAAGTGGAATGCACTCTCAATTGCGGCATTTTCATCACTATCTGATCCATGAACGGCATTTTCACCAATGCTTTTCGCATATTTTTTGCGGATCGTACCTTCGGCAGCCTGAGCAGGGTTGGTTGCTCCGATCAGCGTTCTGAAATCCGCAACAGCATTGTCCTTCTCAAGGATTGCAGCTACGATTGGCCCGCTGGACATGAATTCGCACAATTCACCATAAAACGGTCTTTCTGCATGTACTGCGTAAAATTCACCCGCTTTTTCAGGAGAAAGTTTGGTGTATTTCATTGCAACTATTTTAAAGCCTCCAGCGATGATGTCTTTCAGGATATTGCCGATATGTCCGTCTGCTACTGCATCTGGTTTGATCATTGTGAATGTTCTGTTGGTAGCCATTGAATTTTTTTTGAATTGTGATTAATTATTTTCTTTTAAAAAAACTTAATTTGCTGAAATTGAGTAAATTGTATTTTTTATTTTTTAAACGTGCCGCAAAGGTAGGTATAAACAGATAGATTATCAAGAAAAAATTACCTTTGCACAAAATTAAAAATGACTGAAGATCGAAAAAAACTGATCATCTGGGCTTCCTTTCTGATGCTTACGCTAGCCTGGGGCAGTTCTTTTATGTTGGTCAAACGCGCCTTGCAGGGAGGCTTTTCGGCCTATGAAGTGGCATCTACGAGAATGATGTCGGCTATGCTGGTTCTTATGGTTCCAGCGCTCTTTTACATTCGCAGGATACCGGTTGATAAACTTGGGTACCTCGTGATCTCAGCGTGGCTGAGTATGTTTTTTCCAGCCTATCTTTTTTCAACGGCACAGGTTCACATACATGAAAGCTCAATAGTAAGTATCCTCAATGCACTGACACCGGCAACGACTTTCATTGTTGGAATTCTCGCTTTCAGGCAGCCCATGAGAAGTATGCAGGCCCTCGGATTAATAGTCGGCTTTATTGGAACGGCGCTTCTTATAATGGTCAATTCCAGCGGAGAGCTTTCTCTGAATGAATATGCATTCCTGGTATTGCTGGCAACCATCTGCTACGGAACAAATGTTAACCTGGTCAAGACAAAATTGATTGATATTCCGACCTTTCAGCTGAGCGCAATTACGGTTGCCATTGCGGGGATGTCATCTCTGCTTCTGATGATATGGAATGGAAGTTTTCCACACCTGTTACAAAATGGTATGGAGCATCCATGGTCCTTTGGCGCAATGTTCCTTCTAGGTGTCATGGGGACAGCACTTGCTCAAATGGTTTTTAACAACCTCTTGCAACTAACCACTCCCGTTTTTGCAAGTGCAATAACCTATTTTATTCCAATCGTGGCAATTTTCTGGGGGGTGCTCGATGGTGAGTTGCTCTCTTTACCTCAAATCCTTGGAATGGTTCTGGTAATTGGCGGGATATACATTTTGAATAAAAACAAATAACCGCCGGAGCACACTCGGGCGGTTATTTTCGAAGATTATTGTTCAGATTTTTCCATTTCTGCTTCTGCTGTTTCTTCCAACGAAAGCAAATTCAGTTCATTGAGAAAATGGAACCATTTCAGCATTTTCTTCATATCACTTACATAAACCCGTTCGCGATCCAGATTCGGGCATACTGTATGGAAATAACTCTTGATCGCCTTGTCATCTGCTTTGGCTGGTGGAGGAGGCGTTGTCGTCTGCTGCTTTAGCATCGAACTGTAAATATTCTTTAGTGGGGTAGACTCTTCTTCTGCATCATCGATGTAAATGAAAATGGTTTCCAGAGGCGTGACTGCACCCTGTCGTCCGGAGACAAATTGTCTCTTTTTGTCCTTGACGTCCTCAACGATTATACCATTTCCTTTGTTGGTGATTACCCTGTAAATGCCTGGCATGCCGGCAATTGCTACTAAATTCTCTAAGTTCATCTATATTTTTATAATTTTTACGGTCACAAAAGTAAACAAATCAATTGAAAAGTGCTCCGGCTGCATTATTTCCTACGAAAATTGTAACCGAATAATGCTTGTATTTGCGTTGGAGGTATTTGTTCTAGTGTATTGATTATAGCATCAGTCCGTCCGCCATTCTTAAACTGCGGTCGCTCAGTTCAGCCAGTTCGATATTGTGGGTAACAATCACGAATGTCTGTCCAAGTTCCTTTTTTAGCCGGAGAAAAAGCTGATGCATGTCTCTTGATGACTGCGAATCGAGATTTCCGGTAGGTTCGTCTGCAAAGACCACCAAAGGCTTGTTCATAAGAGCTCGTGCTACTGCAATCCTTTGTGCTTCTCCACCTGAAAGTTGACCCGGTTTGTGCTCAAAGCGGTCCTGTAATCCAAGGTAATCGAGCAATTCTTTGGCACGGGGCTCTGATTTCTTGTTACCGGCAATCAGGGAGGGCATCAACACATTCTCAAGTGCTGTAAATTCGGGCAGCAGATGGTGAAACTGAAAAACAAACCCAATGTTTCTGTTTCGGAAATCTGCAAGTTCATTTTTGTTGAGTTTACCGATGTT
This sequence comes from Lewinellaceae bacterium, assembly GCA_947459655.1. Lineage (GTDB taxonomy): Bacteria > Bacteroidota > Bacteroidia > Chitinophagales > Saprospiraceae > CANHEE01. Next base: position 27,093 of record CANHEE010000015.1, on the reverse strand, counting down.
GGTGTCATTTATCATTACTTCTCCCGAGTCCGCATTATCCAGGGTGCCGAGAATGTGCAGCAAAGTACTTTTGCCTGCACCTGATTTTCCAACTATCGTTACCAATTCACCTTTTTCTACAGTCATGCTTACACCTTTAAGCACTTCCAGGGAATCGTATTTTTTGTGTATGTTTCTTGCACTGATCATCAGACTACTGTGCTACAGATTGTTAACTAATTATATGTGTTTAATTGGGTTGTTTTAACTCCCTGGCATAAACGCCGGTAATGCCAGCAAGTCCTGCCATAAGTCCGCCAATCAGTCCGGTCAGCAACAACAATCCTACAGGTGGCATTCCCTGATTTCCGGCTGCCAGCATGCTGCCAATTCTCGCCGCGAGTACTCCATTATTGCCGTAGTTGAGCACTGCAGCATATCCCATCCAAAGCAAAAATCCTGCAGTAAAAGTGGTCAGAAAGCCATTCAGTGGGGAATACTGTTTTTTTAGGGCTGTGAATACAAATGCTATTGGGGCGATTGTCCACCACGCCATGGTATAGCCTGCCATGAAACCTATGGCTACTATCGGAATCAGATTAATTGTTATGCGCCACACAGCGGTGATAAATTTACTCATCTGGATTTTTCCAAATTTGAAAAGGGTGAAAGATGTTTTTATACAGATTATGAGTAAAATCAGTTTGCACTGAAAATAACTTTTCTGACCAGTCGTTCGCTTGTTGAATTTTCATTCTTGAGGTAAACTGCCTCATAATGGTTTCCGTTTTCCCATCGTTCAACAAATTGATTGTAGCACAGACTTCCTGGATTACCAGATTCTCCGCCGGGATATACTATATATGCGCGTGGTTCATCACCCATTTCCACGACCATTCTCCACGATGGGCCCTTATTGCCCCTTGTTGCATTAACGGCATTTTCATTTCCTGAGGTGTATATTTTTTCCCCAAATCCCGGAATGCGGGCAATGTGTTCGATTCTGCAGTCTATAAATTTCCCGTAATCAAGATTCTGATCATTCCGTTTAGCCTTTTCACTTTCAACATCCGCGATGCCCGCTTTAAAACTCATCAGAAGAATGTCCTTGCCATCTTCCTTTTGAGGTGTGTCAGCTTTGTCAAAATGAATACTGTTTGGCTCCTCCTGCAGTAACTTAATGGTTCGCCAGAGGTGGGGTAGTGCGAATGGATTGTTCTTCTCTTTGACATATAATTCATCCCAGGTCTGTTTTTTCATTTGTTCCATCCAGGCCCTGAAGTACATGGCGGGGACAGATGTTTTTTCGTAATTAAAATCCCATCCCAGAATACTATTGTAGATTACCTTTTCACTTTCACTCATCGCTGATTCCTGCATTACAGATCTGATCACAGGCGTATACTCCTCTGCATCCAGTCCGTAGGAATCGTATTGCATTTTTCTGAGTTCATCAATGCTGAATTTTTTATCTGCGGACAAAAGTGCATTTAGCCGGCGCCCCCTGAAATTGTCGAATTGACGGCTGTAATATTTGTAGGGGTACGTCGCATCGGTTGTGTTCTGATTTGCAGACATCACAAATGCGCTTTTGGGATTTTTTATCTGTGGAAGATGTTCAAAGGGAACATATCCCTTCCACATGTTTCCTGAACTGTTACCATCCTGTACAAGTTGCCCTGCCCCCCGACTTCTGATGGGCATCCAACCCTGCGTTCTCATTGCGATATCGCCGTTCTTACAGGCGAAGGCAAAATTTTGCATCGGAAATGAATAGTCTTTCAATGCAAAACTAAACTCCTCAAAATTCTTCGATTTTGCGATGCCGTACAATGCTTTTAGATCATATGGATTTTCTTCGGCAGCAACCCAATGAAAAGCGAGGTCATTTTGGATCCTACTTTTGTCCTCGAAAACAATGGGGCCTATATGAGTGTACCTTACCGTATCCCAGATCACTCCTTTGCCTTTAACCATTATGGCTTCTGCCTGCTTTACCACGGGCATGTTGTTTCCATTAAAACGATATGCAGTCTTTTCGGCATTTGCCCAATCCATCCTATACCAGTCGGCCACATCATGCTGCGAATTGGTAACTGTCCATGCGATATCACTGTTAAAACCGATGAGCGTGAGGGGCATTCCCGGCAGAGAAACGCCATAGGTGTTGAATTCGGGAGTACAAAGCTGAATTTCGTACCATATTGAAGGTAAGGTTAAGTTGAGGTGCGGGTCCCCGCAAAGAATTGGGTGGCCGTTAACTGTTTTGGAAGGACCAACAACCCAGTTGTTACTGCCCGTTCCGGGCTCCTTGTCGCTGTTGTCCTTTTTATCGATTAATCCGCTGATATTCAGACCTGTGGTGGACGCAATCTGCTCATCAAGTGCTTTGAAATTCCATTTTATTCCTGATGGTATAATCGGCGTTTGCAGCGGATGACTGTCAGGAAATAGTTTTGTGAATTCTGCTTCTCCCAATTTTAACAGCGTATTACTCAGCTCTGCATCCAGGTCATTTCTTGCGAGTGTTCTGCACATCGATTTGAAAAACAAGGCACTGTGCAGTGGAGTCCAGTTTTCAGGACGGAAACCCATTATTTTGTACTCAAGAGGTAGATTTTTGTCAGAAAGTTGTGAAATATAGGCATTTACACCTTCTGCATAAGCCTCCATCATTGCATAGGCCTCCGGGTTTTTTTTCCAACCATTTACTGCGTTTTCGGCCGCTTTTATCATTCCATACCTTCTTTCAGTCTGGTCGTACTCAAGGGTTTTTTCACCAATTACTTCAGATAGCCTTCCCGCAGCGGAACGCGATGAAATATCCATCTGGAAAAGTCGGTTTTTTGCGTGCAGATACCCTTGTACTCTGATGGCATCATTTACAGATTCGGCAAAAACATGAGGTACTTCACGGTCATCGTAAATGACACTTACTCTCCCCTTTAATCCCGGTATCTTTACTGCATTTTCACTGCTGACGTTCAAAGATTCTGCATTCTGCCAAAAACCACTAAATGGATTTAACAAACAACCGAAAGAAGGAAGATATTGACCGTTTGCTTTAAACTGTACAGATAAGGACACACACAAGCCCAGTGTGAGTATAAGTGAGCCAGTAAATTTTAAAATTCTCATGGAGCAGTTACTTTCGCAATAATATGGGAAATGCGGTGTTTAAGAATAGGAAAACGACGAAAAAGTTTACATTTGCAAAGTTATACTTTAGTTCATACATTTTATTTATTTTATGATAATTGCGAAAAAAGAGCTCTGGTTGGAGATGTACAAGGCGGCTGAGCGTGTACGGGATCTCAAAGCCTGGCAGTGGATGGAGGAGGATGATATTTTTGCAGTAGTAAACCCCGATAATCCAACAGAAATCGGATTTTGCTCTATTCTTGGCAGTGAGGGAAATTTTACTGCACTCGCAATTTACAAAGGTTGGGAGGGTTACGATAGTTATGTAAACCTCAGAAATTCGGCTGGTATTGAAAATCGGGTTTACATGATTAATGTCGGTTTTTTACAGTCGTGCTGGATGGTGGAATTTACTTCAGCAGCTGACATGCAACGCTCATCAAAAAATCAGTTGAAAGAACTCGGCATCAAGTACAGCGGGAAAGGTAACTGGATTGATATAACCGACCGCAAACCGGGTTTGTTGCCCTGGTATGTATCAGAGGATGACGTAGTTTTTATTACCACCTGCATTAATCAGTTTTTTGAAATTGCATTGCGTGCCGAGGACGATGTAGCTTTTCTGCACCAGTCCAACCCAAAATATCAAGCGAGGGCTTTGTCAGATGAGAATTTAGATGAAACATATGATGATACCATGCTGGTTTTTAGAAAGGCAGATAGACGTCCCGATGGAAAATTAAATTGGTATGATGTTCCTACCGATATTAGCACCATGAGTGTTGAGATGGATGCATCCGGACGGATTACGCCTTCCATCGCAGCAGCCTCATTACGGGAAAAACTTTCCCAAAAGGATACTTGTCTGATGATAGGAATGATGGTTATTCCTGCACCCATTCAGGAAGCTGAGGAAGATGCACCATATCTAACCATTCTATTGGTCTATTTGCTTTACGGTCAGAAGCGTATTTTGAGGCAGGAGTTGTATAGATATGAAGAAATGAAGCCTGATTTTGAACGGGTGCTGCTGGAGGTATTCGGCTCCCTGGAGTACATCCCATCACAGGTCCTTGTCAACATGGATCTGACCGCCACTTGGCTGGATGCCCATGCAGAATTATATGGTATTGATGTATATGTTGACCCGGAGGATGAGAATTTCCTTGATTGCTTCGGTGAATTCACCCAATTCTTCCAGGATATTTCCTGAAGTCAATTCAGTTTCCTATCTTTATAAAGTTCAGTCCTTTAACTAAAAATTTTTAAGAAATGAAAAGAAGAAGCTTTATTAAAAACAGTTTACTGACCACAATTGGCATTGGAATGGCAGGAACTGAGGTGCTTGGATCAAATGTCACCGCAGCTTTGGAGGAGTTTACACTGCCTAAATTACCTTATGCATATGATGCACTGGAACCATTCGTGGATAAAATGACAATGGAAATACACCATACCAAACACCACCAGGCTTATGTAAATAATCTGAACAAGGCCCTTGTCGGAAAAGAAAAAATCTGGAATTCGTTGGAGGATCTTTGCAGAAAAACAGGCTCTTTAAACAACGATGTGATACGCAACAATGCAGGAGGTCATTACAATCATAGTTTTTTCTGGGAAATTATGCAGCCTGTACCAGCTTCAAGGCCTGATGGTAATACCGAAAACGCCATAAATGCTGCTTTTGGGTCTGTGAGCCAAATGAAAGATGCCTTCAATGAAATTGCTATGAAACGATTCGGATCAGGATGGGCTTGGCTGGTAATGGATGAGCAAGGGAAACTGCAGATTGGCTCAACACCCAATCAGGACAATCCTATTATGGATATATCGCCCTTCAAAGGCAAACCTGTATTGGCATTGGACGTATGGGAGCACGCCTATTATTTAAAATACCAGAACAGAAGAAAAGAGTATATCGATGCGTGGTGGAACCTGGTGAATTGGAACAAAGTTGCGCAGTTGCTCCGCTAAAGATATTTACGGCTACCAATCATTATGGTGTATTTTTTTAACAGAAACACTCTTGCTTTATTGAAATTTGGTTTGATAATCGTCTTATCTTCGATGGTTTTAACCTTCACAACGGCGCAACAGCGTGATAGTCTGGTGTGTCGGTTCAGTGGATATTTCGATTTCTATTACGGATACGATTTCAACAAACCCACCAGTGCTGTACGATTACCGTTTTTGGTATCTCACAACAGACATAACCTCATGGGTCTGAATCTGGCTATGGCCGGAGTAGAACTGGGTAAGAAAAATTGGCGTGCCAAGGCCAAACTTCAGGCAGGTAGCTTTGCCGATGACAATTATGAAACGCCAACAGACAGAAAATTCCGGTTTATGCAGGAGGCATACGCAGGGTTTTCTCTCAACCGTAAGAATAATTTGTGGATTGATATAGGTGTTTTCCCCTCACACATCGGTTATGAATCAGCTATCGCTGCAGATAACTGGTGTGCAGGTCGTTCACTTGCTTCAGAGCTGACGCCATATTTTCTGAGTGGGGCCAAAATAGCGTACAGGAAAAACAGCGTTCAATTCTCAGGCCTGCTTCTGAATGGCTGGAATCGAATTTTTAGTAACAACAGCAGTCCGCTTCCATCACTGGGCACGCAATTCAATGTTCAGTTGAACAGCAATACGCTTCTCAGCTGGAATACGATGTTGGGAAATGTGAAATACAATACCGCGTCGGAGCTGAGATTTTACAACAATCTCTTTCTGAACTGGAAGGCTAATGAAAAAGACCAGTTTATCGTTTCTTTTGATATCGGTTATCAGGATGGGTCGAAACCGATAAGTCAAGATAAGATCTGGATGACTTCCTCCCTAGTTTATCAAAGGAGACTTTTTGACCGATGGAACGCCGCATTCAGGGGGGAATATTTTAGAGATGATTTTGAGGCGGTCACCCGTGCAGTAAACGGTGTTGCGTTCAACATGGCGGGCATATCCTGCAATTTAGATTACAACTTTGGCGATGGGGCACTACTTAGGTTTGAAGGGAGGGTTTTCCGGTCACCAAGCCCTTATTTTCAGAATGGCACTGATGTGCTTAGGAAAAATATGATGCTGATGGTTTCACTGAATAAAAAATTCTGATGCCATTAGCTTCAAGTGCAGAGTGCGCTCTAATCTGATTTATAATCAGATAAAATCCACATCCACATCATATGGGAAAGTAATCAGATATTCCAGCGCTTTTTTGGGATCTAGGCCTTCGTATATAACCTTGTAAATGATATCTGTTATCGGTACTTTCAGTTTGTAATGCCGGGCAAGTTGTCTCGCAATCTTTAATGTTCTAAGTCCCTCCGCTGTTTCCACCATACTGGCATTGATTTCCCGTACCGATTCTCCTTTTGCAATTCTGAACCCCACTGAGTAGTTGCGACTGTCGCTGCTTGTCGCGGTAGCAATCAGGTCACCGATACCTGCCGTCCCAAGGAATGCTTCATTTCCTGCGCCAAGTGCTTTGCCAAAAACGATCATCTCAACCAATCCACGGGTGATCAACATGGCCTGAAGGTTTTTGCCCATTCCCATTCCGCTGATGATACCTGAGCCAAGTGCAATGATGTTTTTTAGCGCGCCTGCCGTCTCTGTTCCTATGATATCATCATTGTAAAAAACGTGAAAACGCTCACTGTCCAATACTTTTTTGCCGGCTCTGAAGACTTCCTCGAAAGGACTGGAAATTACTGCAGCCGTTGGTTGTCCCTGAATGATTTCCTTTGCGAGATTTGGCCCTGCGAAGCAACCAATGCGCACTACGCTGGTTTCCTGGCGGATTACCTCACTCATGGTGTGGACCGTCCGTCGAGAAAGCCCTTTTACAAAATCTGCCTCATCGATTTCGTCTGTATCAAATCCTTTGGTTCCATGAATGACAAAGTGATAGGGATGTAGATATGGTGCGATGGCTCTGATGGTCCGTCTGAAGGCATGAGAGGGGACGATAGGGAATATCAGCTCGCATTGTCTTGCGATTTCCTGAAGGTCGCCAACTGCGCGTACCCGATCGTTGAACTGAACATCATAGTGTCGTCTGTCAATATTGATAGCATGAATGACCTTCTGCTGCCTGCTGAATATAAGCACATCGCTGTTCTTTGAGAGCAAATCCGCAACCGCAGTACCGAAGCTACCTGCACCTATGACACCTATGGGTTTCATTACAATTTATTTTAGGAATAATTACTGTTTTCTGGTCTAATGCATGCGGTCACCCCGTACTTCAAGGGAAGATATGAGTTCCGCTTCGTATTCAAGGTACTCCTTCCATCTTTCCAGGGTTTTCTGCTCACCGCTGTAGCGTTTGGCAAGATCAATAAACATCCTGTAATGCCCGGCTTCTGCCACCATGAATTTGTAGTAAAAATCCCGCAGCTGTTCGTCATCAATGTAAAGGGAGAGCAACCTGAAACGCTCGCAACTTCTTGCTTCAATCAAGGCACAGGTTAACAACTTTTCCATCATTCGGTCTTCTTTGCTTCCTACACCTTTTTTTTGGAAAGCAAGCAGTCCGTTTACGTAGTCGTCACGTCGTTGTTCACCCAGTTGAAGACCTCTTTTGTGCAGTTCAGCAAGAACCAACCGAAAGTGTCCCCATTCTTCTGTCACTACAGGAGAGAGGGCATTGACAAGTTCTGTTCTATTCGGGTATGCCTGAATAAGTGTAATGCAGGAGGTTGTGGCCTTTTGCTCACAGTAGGCATGGTCTGTAAGGATGTCCTGCAAACTGATTTCTGCCAGATTTACCCACCTGGGATCCGTAGGCAATTGAAGTCCAAGCACATGCTTGTGGTCCTCTGTGACCACTTTATTTTTCGACATAAACTTTCGCTATTTTGTTTTTTCAGTAAGGCATCGGACCTGGTCTGAAAAAATATCCACATCAAAGATTTCGTAATCTTCTGTTCCCGTGCTCCACTGTACCCGAATGGCATCTGCTTCAGCATTCAGCAGCATTTTCTCCTCCCTTGATCCAATGACACAGTATGCTCTGTAACTGGTACTGTGTGTAGCGGTATTCACAGTGCCTCTATCGGTTCTCGTATTGTAAAGATTCAATGTACTACCGTCCAGAAATCTAATTTGAATGAGATTGTCCTTCTCCAGCCACCCGTAGGAGGTCTGCACATTTTCCGAAGCCATGGTGAACTGAAAAGTGAGGTACTTGTAACTGTTTTCGATCACCGAAAAATAAGCCTCACAGGTCAGGAAGTCATCTTTTTCATAGAATTTCTTCATGGAAACGTCGGTGTAACTGAAAACAGTCACCGGACTCAACTCTTTGCGGTATTTACCAGAAAACTCGTCTTTTCCTTCGAAAATTACTTTACATCTCGCCAGCGGAGGATTTTGCATTACATCATCAACTGGCTTAAGACGTATTATTTTATCCGGTAAAACATAAACTTCTTCCTGAGCTTTTACAATTTCGGCTCTGATTGGCGTGGGGGCAGTCTTTTTGTAGTTCAATAGTCTAGTGCCGTAAACCTTGGATTTTTCAATTATTCTTGAAGAAGAGTCTGCTGTCTTGATGGCTAAACGTTTCACAGGCTTCAATTTAGCTGCAATTTTAACCCCGAGGTAATTGACACTTGAGGAAACTGCGAAGACCAATTTCTTTTTTTTATACAGAGGTTGATAGGGCGGCTGCCCTGATACGTCAAACTGATATTTTTTCAGTTCAGTTCTTGCATGGGCCGAAGATTTGGAAACGATTTGAAATTCGCGAATAGCCTTTTTTTCTACTGACCTTGCTTTGCGTACTGCTTTTGCGAGCGACTTGGATTTTGCAAAATCAGGTCTTCGATTTTTCTGTTCTTTCCAGAAACGTTTTTCAATGGTCCTCCGCTGCTGAAATGCAGTATCTACCTTTATTCCTTTTTCCAACTCAAGACTTACCATTCGCAGCATTTCTGCGATGTGTAATTTTCTTTTTTCGGGGTCTGAAATTAGTGGAGTCGTCACCTCCGATTTTTGCTTCAGGTTTTTATTTCTGATGTTTCCCTCTTCAAAGTCCTTAAGAAGGCGTTTGTGAACTGGGTTAAGAACATCATAGGCACTTAGTGTACCATCCGGGTAAAGGATGATGTATTCGCCTTTTTTTAACTCTCTGATTTCCTGCGCCTTAAGTGAAGTGAAAATCGTGCAGCAGCAGAGCATTCCTGTCAGTACAATGAGCAGTATCTCGTTAGGAAAAAAAGCAGTGTTCTTCAACATGTATTGCGCTGATTTCAGGAAATCGGATTTGCGGCAAAGATAAGATAATATGGTGCTATTTCAAATGCCGTTCTTTGTTGATTTTTCATCTGTTGGGCTAATGTCAGACGATGCTCTAAGACTTACCTGCGACAACAATGGCAATTTCGCCCTTTGCAAATCCCTCGCCTTTTTCACTGTAGTAGAGAATAAGTTCGGCAAGACTACCCCTTTTGAATTCTTCGTGAATCTTGCTGATTTCCCTGCAGACACAGGCTTTTCGTTCTTCTCCACAAAATTCGGCGAGCGATTCTAGGCATTTTATAAGTCTGTGTGGTGATTCGTACAACACAAATGTGTTTTCCAGTGAAGCAAGGTATTTTATCCGTGTTTGCCGGCCTTTTTTGTGGGGTAAAAAACCCTCGTAATGAAAGGAGTCACAGGGGAGTCCGCTTGAAGCCAGTGCCGGTACGAAAGCAGTTGCGCCGGGAAGACAGCTTACCTGCACATTGTGCCGGATACATTCTCTGATCAGCAGAAAACCGGGATCAGAGATACCCGGTGTGCCCGCATCCGATATCAGTGCGTAGGTCGCTCCGGCTTGCAGTATACTAACGATGTTCTGTACGATGTTGTGCTCATTGAAGGCATGGTAAGAACGCAACTTAGTACTGATCTGGTAATGATTCAGTAGTTTCTGTGAAGTTCTGGTATCCTCTGCCAAAATACAATCAACAGATTTTAAAACATTTAATGCTCGAATGGTGATGTCGTCAAGGTTTCCAATCGGCGTGGGTACGATGTAAAGCATTGAAGTTGACAGGTTATTCTGTTGTTTGTGGTACAAATTTCAGACAGACTGAATTAATGCAGTAGCGCTCAAAAGCCGGTGGTGGGCCATCTTCAAAAACATGTCCGAGGTGGGAGCCGCAATTTGAGCAAAGCAGCTCAACCCGTTTCATGCCCCAACTGTTGTCCGGTTTTCTGGTAATGTTGGCTGTATCAAGTTCTCCCATAAAAGCCGGCCAGCCGCAGCCTGAGTGGTATTTGTGTTCCGACTCAAAAAGCGGATGGTTGCAGGCATTGCACAGATAAATGCCCTTTTCAAAAAGGTCGGTGTATTTACCTGTAAACGGTCGTTCCGTTCCGCTTTTGCGCAGTACTTCATACTCTAGTTCGTTGAGTTGTTCCCGCCATTCCTGTTCTGTCTTTTGTATCATGCCACTAGATTTGCTCAATTTCCACCTGCTTTTTTTGATCTTCTGTAACCCATTTTGAGTAACAGATCCAAAACCTTATCCCTGTTGTCTCCCTGGATGATGATTTCAGCATCTTTGGCAGAACCTCCAGTTCCACATTTGCTCTTTAACAATTTGCCTAAACTATCAAGATCTGCCTCGGTGCCGATAAATCCCTTAACGAGGGTTACCTCCTTGCCACCCCTGTTTTTGCGGTCAAGCCAGATTCGGAGTTCTTGTTTGTCAGGGCTTAATGTTTCAGCCTCTGTACTTTCCTCGTACTCGTACTTAAAGTCGGGGTTGGTTGAATAAACAACGCCACTTTTGTTTTTTTTCATAAAAAAATCTGTTTGAAAGATCGCCTACCTCGGCAATGTCGTGCCATTCTTCTTTTTCCAGCTGAAAGGCCGAGACCGCTCTACGATATCTGTAGCGATGTACTCTCCGTTTTCATTAGAGTACCAATAGCGTATTTGTGGGATTTTTATTTTTTGAATTTTGATAATGCCCTGGCAGATGATATACTCACCGTCATTGGGTTTTCTGTTATGGTGGAAGCGATAGCCTTCCAGTGCGTAATTCGAAGTGTTTATGTACAGTATCCAGGTGTCGTTGCCTACTTTTTTATCAAAATCAGCTCTGATGGCATAACAATTCTTGTGGTTGAAGGTGTCCGTCTCCACTTCCGGGCGAATCGTAATGCCTTGATCTTTCATTTTCATCGGAAGACCATAAAGGAAAATGTAGGAATTTCTGGCTGAGGTTATCGCCCTTTTTGAAAGGCGGTACTTCTTTCTGTTGTCTGCTGAGATGGAACTGTCACCATTGATCCTACTGAAAAACATTGTGTCGCAAATTCCCTTTTCAATACGGTTGCTGTCTACATTGCTGATGTGTCCAAAAAAAGAATAGCGGTTGTCGAGAAAAACGCGCTCGTAAATAGCTGTGTCACCAGGTTCTTTGGCATGGAAAAACAATTCACGATGAAATTTAGGCCACTGTCCTTCGGGGTCGTGGTATGAAATGGATTTGTTGAGAACATCAATTCCTTTCATTTTGGTTTTTTCTTGGGCCTGTAAGAATCCGGAAAAAAACAGAATAGTGAACAAGAAATATCTTGGGAGGGAGCGGCATTTAATCATCGTCATCGGTGTTCTGTAGATTAGTAATTTGGTTGTCGGAAAAGGTATTTGATGATGCTTTCACAAAAGTACGTCGAAAATTTAATATTGGAGAAAAACAAATCATCCCTCTCTTTCTTTCAAATTTTAAACCTATCTTTGCACTGCTTTTTCGAACGAGAAACGTCCTAGAAAAAGCTTTATTATGCAGGACTTTGACATTGAATAGATGTTGAATGGATTGATGTCCGGCATTGAAAATCAGGATATAATATTTGTTTTATAAACCGATGCTCTGTAATCATATCGTTTGGTTGCATTTTTTACCTTTTTACTTTAAATAAGCGGCAAAAGGGCATCACAAAAGTCAATTTACTAATTATGGGAATGCAAACCCCAATTTCACACTCATTTCATCTGCCGGATGGCCGCAAAATTACCCTGGAAACAGGTAAGCTTGCCACCCAGGCTGATGGTTCGGTGATGCTCAGAATGGGCAACACCATGATACTGGCGACAGTATGTTGCGCTTTGGAATCAAAACCTGACCAGAGCTTTTTTCCACTTTCCGTTGATTACCAGGAGAAATTCGCTGCTGCAGGCCGCATTCCGGGCAACTTTTTCCGTCGTGAGGGAAGGATCAATGATTATGAAATTCTGATTTCACGTTTGATCGACCGCCCGATTCGTCCTCTCTTTCCTGATGGTTTCATGAACGAGACACAGATTGGTGTCACACTAATTTCAGGAGATAAGGAAACCATGCCGGATGCACTTGCTTGTCTGGCTGCTTCTGCTGCACTGGCAGTATCAAATATTCCCTTCGATGGCCCTATCTCTGAAGTCAGGGTTGCAAAAATCAATGGAGAATACGTAATTAATCCTACACGCTCGGCACTTGCAGATGCTACACTTGATTTTATCGTCGCAGGCTCACTGGACAATATACTAATGGTTGAGGGAGAGGCGAAAGAATGTCAGGAAGTTGAAATGCTGGAGGCCATCAAAATTGGTCATGAAGAAATTAAAAAACACTGCCAGGCGCAACTTGAACTGGCCAAGATGGTCGGTGAAAAGGCCCTGGTGAAAAGAGTTGTTCCCGAGGTTCTACAGAATGAGGAAGTGAAGAAGATGGTTGCAGATATCTGCACAGAACCTGTTCTTGCACTTGCCCGCTCAGCCTCAGACAAAACTACCAGAAAAAACACTTTCAAGGAAATTGGCAAATCTCTTCAGGCCACGCTTTTAGAGAAAATGGGTGAAGATTGGATGAAAGAAAATGGCTCTTTCGTGAGCTATTACTTCGATAAATTGAAAAAAGAATTGGTCAGATCTGTAATACTGAATGAAAGCAAGCGTCTTGACGGACGTGCGCTCAATCAGGTAAGACCAATTTGGACGGAAGTAGAGTTCCTCCCTGCAGCTCACGGTTCCGCTGTTTTCAACAGAGGAGAAACACAGGCGCTGGCATCTTTGGCCCTGGGTACAAAATTGGATGAGCTCATGGTTGATACCGCATTGGAAATGAGTTTTGATAAATTTATCCTTCATTACAATTTTCCTGCTTTTTCTGTTGGCGAAATCAAGCCGAACCGTGGACCCGGAAGAAGAGAGGTAGGTCATGCGAATCTCGCTGCAAGAAGTCTGAGAAAGGTCCTTCCTTCAGATTTTCCATACACGATGCGAATTGTTTCTGACATTCTTGAGTCTAACGGTTCCTCTTCTATGGCAACAGTTTGCTCGGGTTCCATGGCGCTGATGGATGCGGGTGTACCCGTAAAATCTGCCGTTGCAGGTATTGCAATGGGTATGATTGCAGAAGGAGGTAAGATTGCCATTCTGACCGATATCCTTGGTGATGAGGACGCACTTGGAGACATGGACTTTAAAGTCACCGGTACAACAAATGGCATTGTTGGTTGCCAAATGGACATGAAAGTAGATGGTTTGAGTTATGAAGTGCTTTCAAAAGCCCTTGATCAAGCGAAGGAAGGCAGGTTGCACATCCTGAATGAGATGAATAAAACCATTGCAGCGCCGAATCCGGATCTAAAGCCTCACGCACCTCGAATTGTAGAGGTGGTGATCGATTCATCTTTCATTGGTGCAGTAATCGGCCCTGGTGGAAAAGTTATTCAGGAAATTCAACGTACAACCGGAACAACCATCAATATCGAAGAAAAGGAAGGAAAAGGTTACATCAATATATTTGGTGTCAACAAGGACGCGCTTGATGCTGCATTGGCCCGCATCACCGATATCACTTATGATCCAAAAGAAGGCGATATCGTGGATGGAACCGTAGACAGTGTTCAGGATTATGGTGTGTTTGTGAAATTCGGCAGTAAGTCCGGATTACTGCACGTTTCTGAAATGGACTGGAACCGTGTTGGAAATGTCGCAGATGCCTACAATGTAGGTGATCCTGTCCAGGTAAAAATCGTAGAAATAGATTCACGAACCGGTAAAATGAGATTGAGTCGAAAGGTTCTTCTTGAGAAACCGGAGGGATATGTCGAGCGTCCTGAGCGTCCACGCGAAGAACGCACCGATAGACGTGGAGGTGACAGAGATCGTGATCGTCGCGGAGGTGGCGACCGTGATAGAAGAGGTCCTCGCAGATAAATAGATAGGGCGGAATTTTAATCCTGGATTGAAATTCCGCCCTTTTTTTGTTGCCAAGTAAATATGGTTATTGCCGTTTAATTTTTTTTAAAAGGATTTGCCACAAGATTGGAAATAAAAAGATGCCGAGCGTGAGCGCTGAAGTCATGATCTCGCCCTTTGCCATCGAATGAGGCGTTCCTTCCACATGTGGTGCTCCATCCATGAAAATTGAAATGGCATCTGTAGGGTAGTAATGTGCATAAACAGAGAACAGCAGTTTTAATCCGAGTACGCCAATTACCAGGAATGCAGAAATCTCCAGGAAAGGAAATTTCTCCAGTAATTTTACAAAGACCTGTGCCACAAAACGCATGGCCAGTATGCCTATGAATACACCTGTCCAAATCAGAATAATATTTCTGGAAAAGGCTACAGCAGCGAATACGTTGTCCAGCGAAAATGCGAGATCCATTGCCTCCACCAGTACTACTGTAGACCAGAAATTACCCATCCAACCCATGGTGGTTCTGTATAGCCAATTTTGATCCTTATTGAGCGTGTCATCCGATTTCTTTGGAGTAGCCTTCGTGCGGAAGTAGTTGGCAGTAAGGTACAGCAGGTACAGTCCACCAATCGGTTTTAGCCACCAGAACTGAATCAGCCAGGCCGCAAAAATTAGACAGATTCCGCGAAAAACGTATGCACCGATGATTCCATATTTCAGTGCTCGTTCTCTCTGTTTTTCATCAAGATCCATTACCATCACTGCGAGCACCGCTGCATTGTCAATCGAGAGCAAACTCTCAATAAGAATGAGGTTAAGAACAATGGCAATAGAGGACTGCGGGTTATTGATAATATCCTGAAATAATTCTGTCATCTTTTTTTGGAAAATGGAGTTGAAAAAGGGATGTCTGCACAGCAAGGCAGTAGGATCACTTTATGTATTTTGCTGCAAAGAAATATACTTTCAGCCTAAATATAGCAACCAAACACGCAATTGTGAGAAATGTTGGATGTGGTTTCCACATAGAGTAAATCTTTTTCACTCATAGCGTTTTATTCAAGGTTGCTGTCCATTTTTGGAACGAAATTGGATGATGCGCATTGCGATTAAGGCTCGCCTGATACATAAACAATTTGCTGATGCAGACCTGCGTTAGCAAATCATTCATTAGTGTTTTAATTAGGTGAAATCCTCTCCAAATGAGATATTTTATTTGTATTACATTCATTTTGTTTTGTAGTTGTTGTGTGCTGAAAGCCCAAAGCCCGTGGCGTATTTTTACACTTGACTGCAATCTAAACACCGAATCAGAGCGAGCCACCGCATCTGTGGTAACCAAGGCATTTCTGGTAAGAGAACCTGATATGCTTAGAAATTCCAGGAAAATCAAACCGTATGCTCCAATGGACTGGGGAGCCTTCCGGTCGATGATCGATACGCTGCATGCAAAACTCCCCCCCGACGGAGAATTTTCATGGGAAGAGGACTATGGATTAAAAACCGAAGGTTCTAAACAGGAAAAATGGAAGGAACTGACCTTCTACCACAGCGATTTCAAAACAGGTGCGCCTGCCTCGGAAATCATCAGAGCAAGAAGGTTTTATCTGCTGCAAATTCGAATCAGTCTTGATGCGGGCGGACAGATAGAGTCACTGCACTACGTTAGAGGCAAACAAATGAAGAATAGGGAAAGCAATATTCTTCATGCCTACAAAATCCTCTATAAAACGTCCGGAAATCACAAGAAACATTAAAATATTGAGCAGATAGGGGTAATTCATTCCTTAATTGTCTTACCTTTGCCGCGATTTTTAAATAACATTTTTAAATACACTGTATAACATATTTTTATGACTGGTTCAAAAATCACCATCAACAATAAAACCGGAAAACTTAAGGTTCCAAATGATCCTATTATACCATTTATCGAAGGCGATGGTACAGGTCCTGATATCTGGAAAGCAGCACAGATGGTATTTGATGCGGCCGTTGAAAAAGTATTCAAAGGCAAAAAGAAAATTCATTGGCACGAGGTGCTCGCAGGAGAGAAAGCTTTTAACAAAACAGGAAACTGGTTGCCCGAGCAAACACTTATTGATTGCAAGGAGTATCTTGTTTCTATCAAAGGGCCGTTAACTACACCGGTTGGAGGCGGTATCCGTTCATTGAATGTTGCACTTCGCCAGGAACTTGACCTTTACGCTTGTGTACGTCCTGTGCGTTGGTTCAGAGGTGTGCCCTCTCCCGTTAAAAATCCCAAGGATGTCAACATGATTATTTTCCGTGAAAACACCGAAGACATCTATGCCGGTATTGAATTTCTGGCAGGAAGTCCTGAGGCCAATAAGATGCTTCATTTCCTTCAGGATGAAATGGGCGTTAAGAAAATCCGCTTTCCGGAGAGTTCTTCTTTTGGGGTGAAGCCGGTGTCAAAAGAGGGGACAGAACGTCTTGTGAGAGCAGCTATGCTGCACACAATAAATGCCAAATTACCTTCTCTTACACTTGTGCACAAGGGTAATATCATGAAATTCACAGAAGGTAAGTTTAAAGACTGGGGTTATGCACTTTGTGAGCGTGAATTCGGAGACAAGTGTTTTACATGGGCTCAATACGACAAAATTTCTGAAGAAAAAGGAAAGTCTGCTGCCGATAAAGCTCAGGCCGAGGCCGTTGCAGCCGGAAAAATCATCGTCAAAGATGTGATTGCCGATGCTTTTCTTCAACAGATACTTCTCCGTCCGGCAGAATACGATGTCATAGCTACACTAAATCTCAATGGTGATTACATCTCTGACGCTTTGGCAGCACAGGTGGGGGGAATTGGAATTGCCCCCGGAGCGAACATCAATTACGTCACAGGTGCTTCTGTTTTTGAGGCAACTCATGGTACCGCACCAAAGTACGCTGGTCTTGACAAAGTTAATCCGTCCTCTGTTATCCTTAGTGGATGTATGATGTTTGATTACATGGGCTGGGAAAAAGTCAGCAAGCTAATCATCAAAGGTCTTGAAAGATCGATCAGTAAAAAGCAGGTCACCTATGACTTTGCGAGGTTAATGAATGGTGCAACAGAATTGAAATGCAGTGAATTTGCAAAATCTGTTATTGCGAATTTTTAAGAACATAGCGTTTATTGTTGAATTGCAGTCCCGGATATTTTTTATAAATATTCGGGATTTTTTTGTTGAACCTCTTGATCATGTCTCAATATTTATTGAAAAAAATACGGCCGAACAATTTTTACAATTAAAGTCCTTTCAAATAAGTAATTTGTCTTTTCTTTGTAGCCGAAATTAGACCCGTTTCTACATTAGTCGGTAGGTAAGGTTTTTTTTATGAATTCGTAATCACTAACATACTCATAATGAAAAGATTTTCTCTTTTTCTTTTTGCCGCTCTCTTGCTTTTCTCATGTGTAAAGCAAGAGTTTGACGAACCGCCTGCAGAAGGCAAAATTACCAATCTTGTTGCAAACAAAACCATTAAAGAACTGAAGGCAATACATGCAACGGGTGCTTTTGAAACGATTGCTGAAGATTGGATTATTGAAGCTGTGGTGGTAGCAGACGATCAGTCAGGAAATTACTACAAAACCATTGTCATTCAGGATGCTACAGCGGGAATTGATGTAAAATTGAACGCAAATAGTTTGTACAACAATTACCCGATTGGCAGAAAAGTTTACATCAAACTGAAGGGACTTGTCCTGGGTGACTACAATGGCTTGATTCAACTCGGAGGAGGAATTAGCAAGGACAAAAATGGAAACGATCAGTTGGCATATATCGAAGAGTTGCTCATACCAAACTATTTGTTCAAAGGTGAGAGAAATCAGTTTGTCACGCCAAAAGTGGTAAAAATAGGCGAATTAACATCTGATATGGTCAGCACGCTGGTCACACTGAAAGATGTGCAGTTCTCGGACGCTGATGCAGGACAGACCTACGCAGATGCTGCCCGTAAACTAACACTAAACAGGAATGTGGAGGATTGTGACGGACTAGCTGTTCTGTTGCGTACAAGCGGATACTGCAGTTTTGCGAACGATCAGACACCTGCAGGAAAAGGAACATTAACAGGAATATATTCCGTTTTCAGAACAGATAATCAATTCTACATCCGCAACACTGAAGATGTGAAGATGGCTGATGCGCGTTGCGGTGGAGGTACCGGTGGTGGTACGACTGTTAGCATTGGGTCTCTCAGGACTGCATTCGCAAACGGACAGACAGCAGTTCAGAAGGGAAACAAAATAGTCGGTTCTATCATCTCCGATAAAGACGGTAAAAACATACAAGCTCAGAATTTGGTCTTGCAGGGAGATGATGGAAAGGGAATAATTGTTCGTTTTTCATCCGCTCCTTCTTTTGCGCTTGGCGATCTGGTGGAGGTGAATGTTGGTGGTGGAACCCTAAGTGAGTACGCCGGAGCTTTACAGGTTAGTGCCGGACCGCTATCTAATGCGAAAAAAATCGGAACTTTGGCGGTTACAGCAAAGAAAGTAACTCTGAAGGAATTTGAATCCGGCTTTGAAGATATGGAGTCTACATTGGTTAATGTTGTAGATGCTACTGCATCTACAACTGCAAAGTTTGGTGGCTCTGTAAATCTGTCTGATGCTTCAGGTGGAAGAGCAGTAATGTACACTACATCTGCAGCATCATTTGCCAATACTCCGCTTCCCAACGCTGTTGTGAATGTGGTTGGAATTGTCTCTCAGTTCAATGCCACCCTGCAAATCCAGCCGCGCAATGCTGCCGATGTGACAAGTGGAACCGGGGGTGGAACGGGAGGAAATGAGACCCAAAAATCCATTGGTGAAATTCGCGCTCTCTATGCTGGTACTGCAACCAAGGCACCGGCCAATAGCTTTATCAAGGGAATTGTAATATCTGACAAGGATACCAAAAATCTCAATGCGCAGAACGTTGTCATACAAGGTGCCGATGGAAAAGGAATTCTGGTGCGTTTCAGTGCAGTGCATAACTTTTCACTTGGAGATGAAGTAAAAGTCATCGTCTCCAATCAGGAACTGAGCACTTACAACGAATTGCTTCAACTCAACAAAGTTCCATTGGGTAATGCATCTAAGACTGGAACAGGTACGGTAAATCCGACGCAGATCACGATTGCAGATTTGATTGCCGGTTTTGAAAATTACGAGTCTACGCTGGTAAAAGTTAAGAATGCCACCATACCTCCTGCTGCCTCATTTTTGGGAGCCATAAAACTCAATGATGGAACAGGAGAAATTGACCTTTTTACAGCTACAGCAGCTACTTTCGCCGGTTCAGTTCCACCGGTTGGTACAAAGTCGGTTACGGCAATAGTTGGACAATTTAAAGGTACTGCGACTGTCGGTAATGGTTACCAGTTGCAGTTGAGAAGCGAAAACGACATCAATTGATTGATAAGTACTATTTGCAAACGCCGGCCTGCAGCGCAGACCGGCGTTTTTTTGTGCTTCTCCGTCGTTCCAGTTCAGTATTTTTTCTATATTTGCCCACCTCAACAACGCGATTAAAATGGAAGTTTTTCAAACCTCAAACCATATTCTGATGGTACGGCCTGCCAACTTCGGATTCAATGAGGAGACGGCAGAAAGCAATGCTTTTCAGACAAATGATACCAGCAAATCAGTAACGGAAATCAAAAAGGCGGCAGTAGCAGAATTTGACGCTTTTGTTCGACAACTCAAAGACGCCGGTGTACATGTAATTGTTGCAGAAGACAGCGCAAGTCCGGTGAAAACTGATGCCATTTTTCCCAACAACTGGGTGAGTTTTCATCAGGACGGTACCATCATAACTTATCCCATGTATGCGCCTGTGCGCAGACTGGAAAGACAGGAATCCATCATCAATCTGATAAAATCTGAGTTCGTAACTGATCAATGGGTGCACCTTGAGACCGCTGAATCAGAAAACCGCTTTTTGGAAGGTACCGGCTCAATGATTTTTGATCGCCAAAATAAAATAGTCTATGCCTGTCTTAGTCCGCGAACCGATGAGAGAATATTGGATCGTTTTTGTCAGGTTACCGATTTTAAAAAGATTGTTTTCAGTGCAACTGATGGTCAGGGTAAAGAAATCTATCACACCAACGTGATGATGGCACTCGGAGAATCTTTCTGTGTCATATGTTTGGATACTATTCCGGACATTTCAGAACGAGAACTAATCGTTGCTACACTAACGGATACACAAAAAGAAATTGTTGAAATCAGTATGCATCAGATGATGCATTTTGCAGGTAACATGCTGCAGGTCAGAAATGATGCCGGTGAAAGATATCTCGTCATGTCCGAGCAGGCATGTAAATCTTTGAGTGACCATCAGATAGCACAGATTAAAAAACACTGTAAAATACTCACTGTACCCATTTATACCATTGAAAAATACGGTGGGGGCTCAGTTCGTTGTATGATGGCTGAAGTGTTTTGCCAACGAAAAATGGAGCATGCAATTTAAAGCGCCCACCCGCTTTATCAATAGACATTTCTGCCATTCCTAATATTGCTGAGAGACAAATTTAAATAGAGACATTTATGAACATCAATTTTAAAGGCAAAAGAGCACTGGTACGTGTAGACTTCAATGTTCCAGTTGACAAGCAGTTTCGCATTACCGATGATACGAGGATACAGGCAGCTTTGCCAACGCTTAGGCACATTCTGAAGGAAGGTGGATCCATTATCCTGATGTCCCATTTTGGACGACCTGATGAAAAACTTTTACCGGATGGTTCTATTGATTACGGTCGGTTTACTATGAAGCATTTGATACCACATCTCTCTGAAGTGCTGGGTGTAGAAGTTAAGTTTTGTGAAGAAACCACAGGAGAGAAAGCCAGTACCATGTCTGCAGCGTTGCTACCCGGAGAGGTGTTGATGCTTGAAAATACCCGTTTTCACAAGGAGGAAAAGAAAGGTGATGTCGAATTTGCGAAAAAATTGGCCTCTTTGGGCGATGTTTATGTCAATGATGCTTTTGGCACTGCTCACCGTGCCCATGCCTCAACAACTACGGTTGCACAATATTTTGACAGAGATCACAAATGTTTTGGCTACCTGATGGATGCAGAGGTGCGGAATGGTAGCAAAGTATTGAAAAATCCTGCCAGGCCCTACGTTGCCATTGTTGGAGGAGCAAAGGTATCTGATAAAATATTGCTTCTGGAGAAACTGCTTGACAGCGTTGATACACTCATAATCGGAGGCGGAATGGCCTATACATTTTCAAAAGCTATGGGAGGGAATATTGGAACCTCACTTCTGGAGTCCGACCGACTAGAAACAGCAGTTGCGATCATAAAAAAAGCGAGGGAAAAGGGTGTTGAACTTTTGTTGCCAGTCGACAATGTTGTCGCAGATGGATTCAGTAACGAGGCCAATCAAAAAATAGCCGCTATGGGAGAAATTCCCGAAGGGTGGATGGGACTGGATATTGGTCCGGAATCAATCAAAACATTCACGGAGGCTATTCTGGAAAGCAAAACAATACTTTGGAATGGACCGATGGGGGTATTTGAGTTTTCCAATTTTGCAAAAGGGACAAATGCCATAGCAGATGCCGTTGTAAGGGCTACAAGTAATGGTGCCTTCTCTCTGATTGGCGGTGGTGATTCTGCCTCGGCAATCAATAAAGCAGGAAAAGCAGATGAGGTGAGTTTTGTTTCTACCGGTGGAGGTGCCATGCTGGAATTTCTTGAGGGAAAAGAACTTCCGGGAGTAAAAGCTATCCTAGATTAAATTATTCTGATCAATACCAACCGATTTTACTTCATTCTCGACAATAAACCTTTACTTTTGAACAATAACTACTACTGTATACGTACTGACAACAATCCTGAGCTAAATGAAATCATTATTGCATTGCTGAGTGATTTGCCTTTTGATACTTTTGAAGAACATCAGGATGGTATAAGTGCGTACATTAGAGTTACAGACTACAACGAAGGAATAGAGGCAGAAGTAAAGAGATTACATGGTCAGTTGCAAATTAAATGTAGTATGCAGGAAATTGAGTCTCAAAACTGGAATGAATTATGGGAGTCAGGTTTTCAGCCCTTACAAATAGATGACTTCTGCGCAATTCGGGCAGATTTTCACGAGCCGATGAAAAATGTCCACTACGAAATCGTTATTGAACCCAATATGGCTTTCGGAACAGGACATCACGAGACAACCCGACTGATGATACAGCAAATGCGCAAAAATCACTTCTTAAACAAACGTGTTTTTGATTTTGGATGCGGAACTGCGGTTTTGTCCATTCTCGCTTCAAAAATGGGTGCTACAGAGGTCATTGCAGTGGACAACGAATGGCCGGCCTTTGAAAGTTGCTTAAGAAATGCAGAGATGAATTCCACTCCGCAGGTAAAGTCCATTCATGGTACACTCCTTGACGTCCACTACGGAGACTTCGATGTCATACTTGCCAATATCAACCGCAATATTGTTGTGTCGTCGTTGCAAACCCTCAGGGAAAAATTGGTTCCCGGTGGGCAGCTTATTATTTCTGGTTTTTTGGGCTCTGATGAAATGCATGTTAAAAATGAACTCCTGCAAAATGGATTGGTATACCAGAATACCATGAAGGAAGGAGATTGGATTAGCATTCGTGCGGAGAAACAACTGACGGACATTTGATTAAAATGAGCGCTCTTCGTCAATATCTAACAAAATATTTTTCAAAATACCTGCGTTGGGAACAAAACCCTGAATGAATTTTTCTAATTGGCTTGGTTTCTAATCACTAACTCTCAATTATTAATGTTACGATTTTCAATACTACTTGGTTTTGGTTTGTTTTTCTCTGCAATATCAGCGCAGACCCGCATTGATAAGTTTTCAAGCGACAAGGGTGAGTTTATCAAACAGATGGAAGATTTCATCACAGTAAGTAAAACAACTGAGATGGAAGACTTGTATCAGACCTTTAAAAAGCAATGGAAATCAGAGGCGTTTTCAGAAAACGAAATTGCTAAAATCATTGAGTTGTCAAATGAAATGTTGACGCAAAAACTGACACCCAATCCGTTTTTCAAAGACTATCTGAGAACTTTGCAGGCAATAAAAAAAGGCGAATTTGGCGAAAAGCGTTTTATCCGCTGGCATGAGGTTGTAAGTGCCATGCTCAAAGATATTGAAAAAAGAAAACTCACTCCTGTTCAGACTTTCCTGAGTTTCTCTTTTGATTTTTTTGATAAAAATGCACTTCGATTAAGTGACGGTGGTACAATCTGGATGGCCGGAACCAATGTTTTTGAATTGAAATATGAAAATAAAGCTCCATTCATTGTTTACGATAAACTGAATCTGGTGTGTAAAAACAAGAAAGATTCCATTTTTATCTACGACACCGGTGGTAAATTTTATCCACTAGAGCAGATTTTTAGAGGACAAAACGGGAAGGCACAGTGGGATAGGTTTGCGCTTAAAGATGTTTACTGTAAGTTTGAAGGCGACTATGTCATTGAAATGAAAAAAGGGGGCTATGAAATCGAAAAGGGTTTTCTGCATTATCCAACCCTTTTTCCAGAGGGAGACATCAGCGGTAGTTTCGAGGACAAATTAGTTACCGAAAATAGAAACGAAGCATCATACCCGCGATTCAGGTCTGCTGAGGCTGTACTAAAAATCAAAAACCTTGGGCAAGGTGTAGAATTTGTTGGTGGTTTCAGGCTGGAGGGCACAACTGTGCGTGGCTATGGATCCAAAAAAGTAAAGGCTCAGATCAATATCCTGGATGAAAAGCAGAACCTAAAATTCAAAGCGGTTGCCGAAGGTTTTGCCATTAGAAAGGGAGAACTTGTTGCTGGTGAACGTGTGCAGTCTGTCATATATGTCGGAACGGACTCCATATTTCACCCATCCGTCAATTTTAAATTTGACGTAGTGAAGCGAGAGTTGCACCTTACCCGTGGTGAGCGCGGTTCTGACAGAAATCCATTTTCCGACTCATTCCACAAATCTTTGATAGACTGCAACAATTTGGACTGGTATCTCGATAAGGATTCGATTGTCATTGGCGAAAGGAAGTTTTCCCTGAGCAATGTTGCCAATAAAGTGCAGCTTGAGTCATTCAAGTATTTTGATGAAACGGAGTACCGCAAACTGCAGTCGATTGCCAGTACCAACCCCGTTGCTGTATTGAAATTACTCGCCGAACGCGAACGCTCATATGACCTCGACGCGACTGTTGTTGCAAAAGCTTTGAATCCAAATTTTGATATTCAGTCCATCAATACACTTTTATACGATCTAGTATCAAAGGGGTTTATCGATTATGATGCAGACAAAGAACGCGTCATCATTAAGGAAAAGGTGATGCATTATGCCAATGCCAGTTTGAAAAAGGTGGATTATGATGTACTGAAAATTGTTTCTGAAACAGACAAATCAAATATGTCTTTTAACCTAAAAGACAAGAAAATGTCTATGCTGGGTGTGAGTAGTCTTCAGTTTAGCTCCAGGCAAAAGGTAGGCATCAGACCTGACAACCAGAAGCTCGTGATGAAGGAAAATCGTGATATGGACCTAGACGGAAGGCTGTATTCAGGATTTGGTGTGTTAACAGGTAAAGGCTACCATTTCGACTATAATAAATTTCAGGTGGAGATGGATTCCGTCAAATTTTTTGATTTGTTTATCCCTACAGGTGAAAAAACACCTGAAGGTGAGCCCATAGCAAAAGGCATCAATTCCCGAATTGAAAATACAACAGGAGTAGTGCTCATAGATGCACCCAACAACAAATCGGGAAGAGATGATATTCCATTGTTTCCTTCCTTCCAGAGCCGTGGTAATGCATATGTCTTTTACGACGACGGAAAAATTATGAACGGTGTTTACCGTCGCGATTCGTTTTACTTTACACTTGATAAGTTCAGTTTCAACCACATGGACAATTATGTGAAGGACGATATACAGTTTAAAGGAACGATGGTTTCTTCAAATATTTTTCCGGATTTCCCTGAAACCATAAACATTCAAGCAGATACTTCACTTGGTTTTATCACCCAGACACCTGCAGCAGGATATCCCGCTTATACCGGAAAGGGAAATTACAAGGGGCAGATTTTTCTCAGCAATGCCGGTTTCTTGGGTAAAGGTCAGGTTAATTACCTCGGAGCAGAAATCAATTCTGAAGACATTATTTTCAAGCCGAAGCAAATGCTGGCTTCCGCAAAGCGATTTGACCTCACAGAGGACCGCAAATCGGCTATACAGGTTCCGCAAGTAATGGGAACAGATGTTAACATCAATTGGCGTCCCTACAAAGACAGTATGTATATCACGACAAAAGAAAAGCCATTTGATCTTTTCAAGGCGGCTGACCATACGCTGAAGGGAATGCTCATTCTCACGCCAAAAGGAGTAAAAGGGCGGGGACTATTTGACTGGTCAAAAGGCACCATGTCATCAAAATTGCTATCATTTGGAGCCTATTCCGCCCAATCGGATACGATGGATATGAAAATTAAGGTAATCGGTGAGGATGTCTTTGCCTTTGATACCCACAACATCCGTGGAAAGGTCGACTTCGATGAGCAGATTGGTAAATTTAAGGCCAATACCGATGAGATTTCCACCTCTATGCCATACAACAAATACCAGACCTCCATGTCTGAATTTACGTGGGACATGAAAAATGAAACCGTCGATTTCAAAACAGACAAAGACAAACTAGCGACATTTCAGACTACCGATCCTGCTCAGGATTCTCTTACGTTCAGAGGTAAATCAGCTTTCTATAATTTGAAAACCTACGCTTTGAAAATCGGAGGAGTACCATTTATCCAGTCCTGCGATGCGTTCATTTACACAGAAAAAGGCAATGTAGACATTCAGCCGGGTGGAATCATGAGCACATTGGAGAATGCGCAGATTGTTGCAGATACAGTCAATAAATACCATATCATAAATAGGGCAACTGTTGATATTAAAGGACGAAAAAATTACACAGCAACGGGATATTACGATTACCCAATTGGCAACCGAAAACAGGAAATTCTTTTTTCCAATATTGTTGGTGCAAGGGTAGGAAAGGGACAGAGCAGTGAGAAGAGAACCGAGACCCGAGCTACTGGTGAGGTTGAAGAAAAGGATAGCTTTTTGATCGATCAAAAAATTGATTACAGGGGAAAGATCAGTCTTTTTGCCTCATCAAGAAACCTAAAGTTTGAGGGCTTTGCAAGTTTGAATGCGCCCAAACTACCTTACAAGGAATGGTTTAGCATAAACTGTGAAGCGGACAAAAAGGATCTGGCTATTCCATTCGATGAGCCTAAAAATTATGCAGGAGAGCCAATGCGCACCGGTCTGTTCATCAGTAAGGAAAGTTCGGCCGCCTATCCCAGTGCGATGATGCAGTTGTACGCCAGAAAAGACAGGGCAATCATAGATACTCGTGGCTTGCTCAAATACAATAGCAAAACCGATCAATTTTTATTTGGGGACTCATCCAAAGTAAATGATCCTTCAAAAGTGAGAAGGGGCAATCTTTTGGTACTTCAGAATGTGAGTGGCAAAGTCAATTTTGAGGGCAAATTTAACATCTGTAAGGGAGCAAAAGCACTGAACATCGATGCTGCAGGACGTGGTGAAGCCATTTTCGCTGCGCCAACTTCAGATACAATGTCCCTGCAAAGTGTTGACAACAAGGCATTTGTTGACATGATGGCAGGTATCGATATGCTTATTCCTGAGAAATTGCTCAATGTTGTGGCCAACGATTTACTTGTTACGGGCCTCGAAGCCCAGGAGGTAGACTACGCC
>CANHEE010000014.1 GCA_947459655.1 Lewinellaceae bacterium | reverse complement strand
TGGTCCTGCATCTGCACAAGTTGCAGGGTGAAATCGGCCTTTCTAACGGCAATCTGAAATTCGGAGGTGATGGTTTCAAATCGCGCATCGAGGGTGCACAAAAAATTGTCTGTACGACCCTCTACTTCAAAAGAAATGACCGAAGAGTCTGAAATTACGACGGGTCTGACGTTTAGGTTGTGCGGTGCTACAGGCGTGATGACAAAATTGGAAGAGTTTGGAAAGACAATCGGACCGCCACAGCTCAGCGAGTAACCTGTAGATCCGGTTGGAGTGGCCACAATTAGACCATCCGCCCAGTAGGAATTCAGGTAAGCCCCGTTTACATAGGCATGAATGGTAATCATGGAGGAGGTATCCCTTTTCAGAATAGTGAAATCATTCAGTGCAAAGGGTGCATCTCCGAAAAGCGGGTGACTGGATTCGAGGTACAGCAGGGAGCGTTCTTCGATTCTGTACAGACCTTTATCTAATGCATGAATGGCATCGTTGAGCAGCGCTTTTTCGATGTCTGCCAGGTATCCAAGTCGTCCCATATTGATTCCCAGCACGGGAACGCCACTATCTTTTATCAGCGTCGCAGCGCGTAGGATGGTTCCATCGCCTCCCACGGCTACCACAAAATCAATCTTGTGCGATTTGAAGTCCAGCGTATTTTCGAAAACGGCTACATCCCTGTGAAAATTGATGTGGGATTGCAACTGTTCGAAATAGGATTTGTAGATAAAGGCGTTGCTACCGGTCGCATCCAGGGTATCAAACAGGTATTGGATATATGGAATATCCTGTTCCTTAAATAATGTGCCGTAAATCAATACCTGCATACAAACGAACGGGTGAAATCAGTTAGCGCCAATGGGAGCGGTTAAATGCAAAGTTAACTAAAATTCACTGTCATCCACGCTTTCAAGCCATTTATCAATCTCTCCGACAACTTCTGCCACGCAGGATTCTTCGAATGGAGATGTCAAGTTGGCAAGCTTGACCAGCTCCAGAAACGACAGACTCCCTCCGGCGTTGCACAACCGGATATAATCTTCCCAGGCCGACCGATGATCTTCCTGATCTTTTTTCCAGAACTGAAAAGCACAGATTTGCGCCAGTGCATAGTCTATGTAATAGAACGGAGAATTGAAAATATGGTTCTGCTTCTGCCAAAAACCGCCATTTTCCAGAAAGGCTATACCGTCGTAATCGCGGTGGGGAAGGTATTTTTTTTCTATCTCCTTCCAGGCCTTGTTTCGTTCGGCAGTTGACAGGTCCGGATTTTGATAAATGACATGCTGGAATTCGTCAACGGCCACCCCGTATGGCAGAAACTGAAGCGCTGCCGCCAGGTGCATGAACTTGTATTTGTCGGCATCCCGTTGAAAAAACAGGTGCATCCATGGCCAGGTGAAAAACTCCATGCTCATGGAATGAATTTCGCAAGACTCGTATGTCGGCCAGTGGAACTCCGGAATGCCAAAGTTTCTGCTTCGGTACACCTGAAAGGCGTGTCCCGCTTCGTGGGTCAGTACATCGATATCACCACTGGTACCGTTGAAATTAGAGAATATAAAAGGAGCCTTGTGCTCTGCGATATAAGTGCAATAGCCACCCGTCGCCTTTCCGTCCCTGTTAATGAGGTCCATCAGTTTTCCGGTCTGCATAAACCTGAAAAACTCTGCTGTCTCGGGCGACAATTCGCTGTACATTTTGTCTGCATTATCCTCTATCCATTCCGGCGAGCCTTTTGGAGCCGGATTTCCCGATTTGAACTTGAACTCTTCGTCGTATATTTTCAGATTCGGAACGCCGATTCTTTTGGCCTGTCGCTCATACAGGCGGGTTGCGATGGGTACGATATGGTCCTGAATCTGTTTTCTAAATACAGCCACCATCTCTGCGTTGTAATCTGACCGGAGCATTCGCAGATAACCCAGCTCCACAAAATTCTTGTAGCCAAGTTTTGTGGCGATTTTATGTCGTGTTTTTACGAGTTCATCGAAGATGCCCTCTGTTTTTTCCCTGTTTTCGGCAAAAAACTGCCATTTTGCGTGCGCCGCGTTTTTTCTCAAATCTCTGTCGGCGCCGCTTTCCAGGGGTATTAAACCGGAGAGGTTGTAGGTTTTATCATTGATTTTAATCTCTGCCGCGGCTTTTAATTTGGTGTATTCGCTACTGTTTCTGTTTTCCACCTGTAGGTCTTCCACGATGGAATCGTTGAAAGTTTTCTGACTTGCCTCTGCGATGACAAACAGCTGTTTGCCATACTTCTGCTTCAACAGATTTTTCAGCGGAGAGCGCAGCAATGCCTCGTAGAATCTGGTTGTAAGCGCCTGGTATTCGGGGAGTGTCTCGTTGAAAAAATCGTTTTCCTTTTCGTAGAAACCGTCTTTCGTATCGATGGAATGTCTAATGTACCCAATATTAAACATGGTATCAAAAGATTCCCGCATTTTATTCAGTTCGTTAAATGTATCCTCCAGAACGGTCAGGTTCTTTTCGGTTTCGAACACCTGAAGTTTTTCGTTAAAATTCTTCCCGAACGAGGTCATGTCGGGACGCAGATAGCTGAAGTCGTTGAAATTCATCGTTACAGGGTTGGGTTTAAAGGAATGATTGCAACACAGGTCAGAATTTGTTTTTCCACATCATGCTTTCCATCGGTTTTGGTGTGCGCTGGTTGTATTTGGCATTTTGTTTTTTGTTGTAGTAGTTTTCAATGTCTCCCTCAACGCAAAAATAAATCAACTGGCCGATGGGCATGCCGGCATAAACCCGTACGGGGTGTACGCACGAAATTTCCAGGGTCCAGTAGTTGCAGAACCCGACATCGCCTTTTCCGGCAGTTGCATGGATGTCAATTCCGAGGCGTCCAATGCTGGATTTACCTTCCAGGAAAGGCACGGTATGGTGTGTTTCGGTGTACTCCAGGGTAGATCCGAGGTAGAGTGTGCCCGGCACGAGTACATATCCCTCTTCAGGGATGACAATGTCTTCAATACGGTTATGCTTCCGGGCATCAAGTATGGGGTCGGTATATACAGCCAGGTACGGACTGAGGTGTACATCGTAGGAATTGGTGCCGAGGCATTCCGGTAGGAAGGGATCGATTACGATTTTTCCCTCGGCAATTGCCTCCATTATTTTCTTGTCAGATAGTATCATTTTTCAAAATTTGGAGGGTAAAATTACATGGAATAAATGTGATATCCCTCAAAATAAAGCTAAATCTGATGTATGGTGGCACAATAAATACTAAATTTGCCACCCATCATTTTTCTGATCAAACAGGGCATATCTTTTTTAATTGAAGCCATTAATTCCGGATACTATCCTCGATAATTTTGAAAAGGGGCAAATTTCAGGCAGTTTTGAAGCCTTTACCCTTTTAATTGATCTTTCCGGATTTACCGCCATGACAGAGGCACTTCTGCGGCATGGTACGCATGGCGCAGAGCGGCTTTCCAATATTCTGAACAGTATTTTTGAACCTCTTGTGGATCTGGTGTATGCGCATGGTGGATTCATCCCTTGTTTCGCGGGTGATGCTTTCAATGCGATTTTCCCAAAAACAGATACGACAGCAGATGAACTGCTTTGGCTTGCCCGGGATTTCATCGGTAAATTTGAGGGGCGACACTTTTCAGATGAATTTGAAATCCGCTGTAAAATAGGGCTTTCTTTCGGCCTCGTAGAGTGGGGAATTGTCGGAAAAACCCTCAGGAGTTACTACTACAGGGGCCCTGCAGTTGAGGGTAGCGTTGAGGGTCAGATGAGAGCAGGAGCGCAGCAGATTATTGCTGATGAAAATTTCATCGCTATGCTCGGACAGCACTCAGGCGCACGGAACCTTGGCGATGGCTTTTTTCTGTTTGAATACATCATTCAGGAGGGAAAATACTTCAAGGAAATATCCGCGGCCAGAGAATATGCCGTTGAAGCATACAGGCAGTTTATCCCGCAACCTGTTTTGGAATTCAATCAGTCGGGTGAATTTCGTGATATTGTGGCTGTTTTCATCTCCCTGAGGGGCACTGACACAAACGAGTCCCTGGCTGTTTTTGCGGCAGCGGTTCTGCAGTTGTCAGAAAATTATTCAGGATACTTCAAGGAAATTGAATTTGGTGACAAAGGCGCAGTGATGCCGGTTGTTTTTGGCGCGCCGCTTTCCTGGGAAAACAATACTGAACGTGCGCTGGGGTTTGCACTCAGTGTATTGGAGTCTTCTGAAGCCATACCCGGGGTTAGTGTAGGGATTGGCATTGGTTCCGGACTGGCCTATACCGGAATCATCGGGGGTAAGCGGCGCTGTCAGTATGCGGCGGTGGGCAGCAGAGTAAACCTTGCATCAAGACTGATGGCTGCAGCACCTGATGGGCAAATATATACAGATGAAGCAAGTTGCCGCTGCGCAGGTTTTGCATTTTCAAATCTCGGCAAGCTTCAATACAAGGGTATTTCTGATGAAACGTCAACTTTCAGGTTGCTCAGAAGAGGGGAATTGGCTGAAACATCGTATGACGGGCCGGTTGCCGGAAGGATGGAAGAACTTGCTCTTTTACAGACATTTGCGACGCCGCTCCTTGAAAACCGTTTTGCCGGAATAGCACTTATTTCCGGAGAGCCCGGAATCGGGAAAAGCAGATTGTGTCATGAACTAAAAAATGCGCTCTGTGGTAACCACGACATGGAGTATGTGCTGTGCTTGTCGGATCAGATATTGAAAAAACCATTTAATCCGCTGGTTTACGCCTTACGAAATGCCTTCGGACAAAGCGGTGACCGAACATATGCGGAAAACAGCGAAATTTTTGACAGGCATTTCGGAGCGTTGTTAAACAGTCTGCTGGAATCCACCGGCGAGCTAGCGGATGCGGTTATCAGAGAATTGCTCAGAACCCGGTCTGTTCTGGCGGGACTTTCCGGAATACAGATTGAAAATTCGCTCTGGACGCAACTCGATGCAAAGGGAAGGCATGAAAATACCAAGTCGGCAATTCTGAATTATTTCTGTGCAAGGGCCTTGCTCAAACCCCTTATCATTGAGTTTGAGGACTGGCACTGGGTTGATGAAGAAACCCGAAGCCTGCTGCCCGATTTTATCGAGCGTCTGAAACAACTACCTGTGCTGTTGCTCATTACATCGCGCTACAACGATAATGGTAGTAAGCCGGTGATTTTGCCTGAAGTATTCTACGAAAACAATGGCATCAGACAATTGACAATTGACCTCAGTAATCTGAATCAGGAAGCTATCAGGCAAATGGCGGAAGTGCGTTTGGGCGGCCGTATTGATGATGCTTTTCTGGATTTTTTGCAGCGCTCGGGCAATGGAAATCCTTTTTATACTGAACAGACGCTGGAGTATTTTTCGGAATCTGCATTGCTGGAAAAAACAGATGGAAATTGGAATATATGGGATAAAACTTTGAAAATGAGCGGTTCTGTAAATTCGGTGCTGATGGCCAGAGTGGACAGGCTGCCCTATCCAGTTAAAGAAACAATTAAGGCAGCCGCGGTCATCGGAAGGGAATTTGAAATTCCCGTTTTGTCCGAAATCATGAGAAGACAGCATGATTTTGCGGAGCAGAATAAAAACCCGCAGGAGCTGCTTCAGGAACAGGTTCAGACAGCTGAGCGAAGCCAGATCTGGAGACCGGTCAGCGACATCAGGTACATTTTCAAGCACTCCCTTTTAAGAGAAGCTGTTTATGACATGCAGCTGGGTAGTAGACTAAAAGCCTTGCATAAATTGATAGCGGAGGCCATTGTTCATGTTTACGGCTATACGCTGGAGGAAAGGTTTGCCGATTTGGCATTTCATTACGAACAGGCAGGCGAGGTGGCACTCACCACCGAGTACCTTGGCAAGGCCGCCGATTATGCATGCAGAAACTATCAGAATGCGCAGGCGCTGACCTACCTTGAAAAGCTTATAGCAATTCACAGAAAAAGAAGCAACAATGAATTGATTGTCAGCATATTGTTGAACAAGGGTGAGGTAGAACAATTAATGGGTTCGTGGAAAGCTGCCGAGACCTCTTTCAGTGCTGCCCTGAAAATTTCACTGAAATCAGGGGAGCACTTGCTCAGCGGCCGTTCCAGAAATGCGCTAGGAACCCTGCTAATGATGAAAGGTGACTATACTCAGGCAAGGTGTTACTTTGAAGATGCTCTCCAAACAATGCGTCAGCTTCAAAACGGACCCGGCATCAGCAAATCGCTTGAGGGCTTGGGCAACCTTGGTTTCAGACAGGGTGACTACGAATCTGCGAAATCCCATTTCCTGCAGTCCATCAACATTTTGCATCAATCTGATGATACCATCATCAACCCGCAGCTGGTCGCCAACCTTGGACTTACTTACATGAACCTGAACAAATACGATGAGGGAGTAGCGGTGATGCAGCAACACCTGCCCATTACGGAAAGCCGCAACGATCGCCAGGGGCTTGCTTTCTTGCATACCCATCTCGGAATTGTTTATTACGAAAAAGGCGATTATGATGCTGCTTTACTTCATTATCTTGATGGACTGGCACTAAGCGAAGAACTTGGCAACAAATTTCTGGAATCCATTGCGCTGGGAGGTACGGGCTGTATTTACGAGGTGAGGGGAGAATTCAGCAAGGCGAAAAGCTACTTTGAGGAAGATCTCAAACTGGCACAGTCACTCGGCGACCGTCAGGGAATGGCGATAGCCTATGGTCTGCTCGGAGGACATTTTGTGCTCACTGGTGATTTTGATACCGCGCTACTCTACCTTGAACCCAACCTGAAGCTCTGCGAGGAACTCGGTTACCGTAAGGGCCTGATCAGATCGCTGAATACACTTGCTGAGATTGCTTTTTACAGCGGGAATTACACTGAGGCGATTCTTTATTACCAGAGGTCAATAGCGGCATCAGGGGAAATAGACAACAAGCTCTTGCAAGGCATTGCCATGATTGATCTTTGCTATATTTTTCTTCAGACTGGTGAGTTGGAAAAAGCAGCTCAATTGCACCGTGAAATGGAGGAGCACCGTAAGATTGTTACCAAAAAAACATTTCATTTCAGGTACATGCTGCTTTCGGCGGCACTTTGTAATGTGCGCCATGAAAAAGAAGAGGCTGCACAGATTTTGCAAGATGCCTTGAAGCAGCATCAGTTGAGTGCGGAGGAGGAAGCTGCCGTTTATGATCAGCTTTCGGCGGTTTTTCCGAACTCTGATGAATTGAAAAATAAAGCAATTTCGTGCTATCGCAGCCTTTATGAAAAAACGCCGAAATATCTTTATCGGCACCGGATGGGAAAATTAAGCGGAGAGGCAAGTTAAAACAACAATGCCATTCCCGAAAAGAAATGGCACTGAGTAAAAATATTATGGCTGAACAGCTGTACTTTAGCAGTTTAGTCCACCGCAGACGCTGAGTACCTGACCATTGACATAAGCGCTCATATCGGATGCAAGAAACACACAGGCATCTGCTACCTCCTCGCCTTTTCCCATTCGTTTTAGCGGAATGCCACTGAGGAAATTCTCCTTCACTTTTTCATCGAGAACATGCGTCATTTCAGTTTCTATATATCCCGGTGCAATTACGTTGCTTCTTACATTTCTGCCACCCATTTCCTTGGCGATGGATTTTGTAAATCCGATGATCCCCGCCT
This sequence comes from Lewinellaceae bacterium, assembly GCA_947459655.1. GTDB lineage: Bacteria > Bacteroidota > Bacteroidia > Chitinophagales > Saprospiraceae > CANHEE01. Next base: position 30,667 of record CANHEE010000014.1, on the reverse strand, counting down.
TTGACGCAGCATAATTGCCTTGTCCGGCATTTCCGAATACGCCGACGACAGAACTCATATTGATGATGGAACCGCCCTTGCGCATCATGTGCTTCATGGCGTGCTTGGTCAGATTAAACACGGATTTGAGGTTGCTGTCGATGACGGCATCCCACATTTCCTCGGTCATTCTGAGAATGAGGTTGTCTCTTGTAATGCCCGCGTTATTGACCAGGATATCCAGTCCTCCGAAGTCGGCGACAACATCATTTATTAGTTTTTCGGCATCTGAAAAAGAGGCTGCATCTGATTGGTATGCCTTAACCTTGTGTCCCTGTGCGCTCAGTTTTTCCACGAGTGCATCGGCTTTTACTGATGAGGAAAGGTAGGTGAATGCTACTGCGGCACCCTGTTCTGCAAATCTACATACGATGGCTTCTCCGATTCCGCGTGCACCACCCGTAACGATGGCAACTTTATTTTCTAACAGTTTCATTTTTTCTGATTTTGTCCTTGATGTTTTCGGAGCAAAAATAATATTAATTTTCTTTTTTCTTCTTTTTGAACAGTCCGTCAATAGCACCTCTTCCCTTTTCGATAGCCTCTTTCGCCTTTTTACCTGCTTCATCGCCCAGTATTTCAGTAGCTTTTTCTCCAATTTTTCCTTTCATTTCCTCCTTACCTTTTTCAATAGCTTTATCTACCTGCCGGGTGGCAACATTTCTGATTGAATCCGCGGCTTTATTGGTAACTTCTTTTCCTTTTTCCTTGGCTTTTTCAAGTTCCTGTTCAACCCTCGTTCTGATGGAATCTTTTGCATTTTCGATGGTGGCATTGACGACATCTTTTGCGGTTTCGCCGATGGTCTGTCCGTCTGTGCCGAGCAATTTGAAAGCCACTTTCGGATTGAGGATATCTCCGGTAAGGGTGAACTGGCAGTTGACAAACTCGCCGTTTTTAACATTCACACCATATTTGGCAGCCTCCTTTGTGATGAGGTTGATGCCTTGATTGGCCGCTGCGGTGGCAACGTTTTTTTCCAGTAGTTTTCTGGGGACTTTGGTTTTGATGACGTAGTTCATCTCTTTATTGAGCGCGTGGGAACCGGAAATGTTCATGGCAATATCCTTCACTTTCAGGTCGAAGGGACTGACCGAAACCTGACCATTCTTGACGCTGAACCAGTTTTTGGTGTCTTTTAAGTCAAATCCTGACAATTCCTTGATGTTCAGCTGGTTGCCCACTTCCTGTAGTGGTTTCAGACCACTTACAACGGCTTTCATGGTTTGTAGAAATCCGTCAATGTTGATGGTGTTGAGGTCCGGTATCATGTCTTTTCCAAGATCACCTGACATGGTAAGCGTAGAATTGAACCTACCTTGTATGAACTTACCCACAGGTGCAAGCTTTTCGAAAGTGTTGAAAGTGTTAAAGGCCTGTTGAAATTCGAAACTTCTGATATCGTAGCTTAGGTCAAATTTTGGTTTTTCTACATTGGAGTCGTAGCTTCCGTTCAAGACAATCTGTCCACCAAGTGTATTGCCTCTCGTATTGACCAACTTTGCAACGCCATTCTTTACAATTACCTTTCCGTTCAGTCCGGAGAGGTCCATGTTGGTGTAGATGAGTCGTTTTACATCTGCGCCGATAGTCAAGTCCAGGTTTTTCGGTATCCGCAAAGGTTCAAGGTCGGTGGGAACCTGTGTAGGTGTCCCTTTTTGCGCCGGGGCAGCAGTGGAGGCGGATGCAGTACTCATAAACTGGTTGAGGTCGAGGTAACCGGAGTTGAGCTGTACATTTCCGCTCAGCGTTTGGTCATCGGACATATACTTGAAAACATTTTCCAGTTTGCCTCGCAGCATGATATCGCTATTACCAATTTTGGTTCCCAGTTCCTTAAATTCGATGGCATATGAAGTGAAATGTCCTGCAGCAACTGTATTCTGAAGATTGTGCTGCTTGTACTGCAGGCTGTTGATTTTGGCGTCGAGGTTGAAATCGAAGCGATCGAACAATGGCTTGTCTGCCTCCGGTTTTTTCCCGGTATTAGCGGCAATTTTTCCTGCTTCTGTAGTTTTTTCAGCAGGCTCATCGCTCAGCCATTCACCTGCGTCAAAATAATTTGAACGCAGGATGAGATTACCCTTTATGGTTTTGTCAGGGGTGAAATAGGCAAGGAAGTTGTCGATTCTTCCACTGGCCTCAACATCTGATTTACCCAGTTTTCCTGAAAAACGCTCGATCCCAACGAAATCAGGTGAGAATTTCATTGCCAGATTTGAAATGTTTACGGGTGGATATCCGGTCGCATCGGCTCGCATATCACTGATGTTCAGGGTACCTGACACGTTTACTTTATCATAATGTTTGTTGTCAATGTATGACATCCTGGTCTTTGCCTGAATATCTGCATAAATCTGGCCGTTCAGATTTTTCACACTTTCCATGGGAAAGGCGCTCGCGAGTTCATCCAGTCTGAATTTCCCGTCCAGTCGCGTATCAATATCGGGGTCAGAGACAGGCGTTCGGAGGAAAAAATAGCCGCTAATACTTCCATTGCCGATGTTAATGGCAAGTGAAGGGACATTCACCTGCATCAGATCAAAATCCTTGCCTTGCGGGCTATAGATGTCTATTTTTGTATTGATCCCTGAGATGCCCATTGGCAGAGACGGATATTTGAATTTGCCGCCTTCAACGTTGAGATTGAGTCTGAATTCAGGATACTGATCATCGTTGTAGGTCCCTTTAACGGAGGCCTTGAAATCGAATTTTCCTTCGGCCTTCACATCTGCAAAATCTTTGGTGTAGGAACCCGGAACGACAGAGAGCAGGGATTTGAAATCACTACCAGGTGAACTGAATTTCAGATCCATCAGGATGTCGGTTTCGCCAAGTTGTGTCCAGCCGTCTGCCCTAAGCAGAAAATCGTTGAGTTGTATGGAATTGTCTTTCAGTGTGAATTTGTAGTTTTTCATGTCTGCATTCACGATGATTTCTGCGTGAGCTTTTGCCTTGCTGACGTATGTTGCATTGCCATATGCGATATTGGTCTCTTTCGAATCGGTGGTGGTATTGAGGTCAAAAACATCTGTTGTAAAATCTCCCTTGCCGCTGTGTTCACAGCCCAGCAACTGGAAGAAGAAACCAAGTGAGCGGTCATCATAAGTGATGTTTCCGCCGGATATACTGTATTTTTCAAGTTGCAGCGTCACCGAAGCAGTCTCAGTTTGGGGTTTTGCCGTTGAGTCCGGTTTGGTGATGTCATAATTCGCCTTCCCGTTTTGCAGCACATAGATGTTGAGGGTCGGTTGTTCCATATGAATACTTCTGACCGGGACAACATCCTTGCCACCAACAACTGCCCAGAAATCGACATTCAGGTCGAAATACCCTGACGTTAGCAGTGGAACCCCCTCAAAATCGTTTTTGCCTGTAACAGATAGTTCTTTTATCCTCAGGTTGATTTTTGGAAAACTTCTGAGTAGGGAAATATCTATATCAGAAAAATCTACTGTTGCTTCCAGATTTTCGTTTACGGCTGTTTTGACCTTTTCAACAATTTTGTCTTTGAAAAAGTAGGGAATGCAAATGGCGGTAAACAGTAACAACACCAGAATTGCTGCAAATGAGATGATGGCTTTTTTTATCATAATTGTGTCAAAAATAAGAAATCAGGGGTCGGTCGCAAAACTATTTTTACGACAATTGCGTCTATAGATTTAACGATTAGTTACGCGAAGATATTCAGTTTCGAACGGCTTTTTTTTGAAAAAAATAATCTTGTTTGCACAACTGAAGGGAAAGAGATAGAAGTTAGTGTAGAAGAAATTTGCACAGAAATTCCGGGATAACACAAAAATTCGGACTTTTAGCAAAAAATTAACTAAGTTGGGAAATCATTTGGATTTCTATCGTGTTAGTAAAGCAACATTCACAGATTTGAAGAAATAATTGGTTTGTATATAAAGATACTTGTTTAAAGTTGGTTTTTCGTTTTGTTTTGATGCGTCTGTCCCGGTAACACGGGATGGACGTTTTTTATTTCTTAAAAATGAAGTACACAGCGAGAATAAGAAAAAAGAAACCAACGAGATAGTTCCACCTGAAGGTCTCGTTTTTAAATGCCACCAGAGTAAAGCCTGTAAAAACCGTTAGCGTGATTACTTCCTGAATTACCTTTAGTTCCCAAAGAGAGAAAGGGCCACCATTTTCCTTGTAACCCAACCGGTTGGCGGGTACCATCAGCAGATACTCAAAAAGGGCGATTCCCCAGCTTAAGAAAATCATTCCGGTCAGTCCCAACTGTTCAGCCCATTTCATTTCCCTGAATTTTAGGTGACCATACCAAGCGACGGTCATGAACGTATTAGACGCAATCAGCAGTGCTATTGTACTAAAACCTCTCAGCATTGTGCATTAAAATGGCGCATCATCAATGTTCATCTTGGACTGGAAGCGCATGGACTGGGCGTCTGAGTATGGTCCTGGTGAAAAAGGATCCGGAGAGAATGCCGCTCCGTTGAAACTATTGAAATTTGGATCGTCCAGATTTGAAAATTTAGCGAAATCGGCTGTAAATTTTAATTTGATGGTATCTAGCGCACCATGACGGTGCTTGGCGATAATGAATTCTGCAATGCCTTTCAGCGAAGCACCATTTTCATCTTCGTGGATGCCGTAGTATTCCGGACGGTAGATGAACGTAACCATATCGGCATCCTGTTCAATGGCTCCGGACTCACGCAAATCGGACAGCTGAGGCTTTTTGCTTCCACCTCTGTTTTCCACTGCGCGACTCAGCTGTGAAAGAGCGATGACCGGAACCTTGAGTTCCTTGGCCATTCCCTTCAGGGCTCTGGAAATATTGGAGATTTCCTGTTCGCGGTTGGTGTTTTTTCCTTCGCCGTTGTTTCCCGACATCAGTTGAAGGTAATCTATGATGACCATCTGAATGTCGTATTTCATTTTCATCCGGCGGCATTTGGCGCGGAGTTCAAACACATTTATACCGGGCGTGTCGTCTATGTAAATAGGAATGTCTGCCAGTTTGTCGATGGCGTTGTGCAATTGCGGCCATTCGTATGCTTCGAGTTTACCGTTTCTGAGTTTTCCCCCTTCAATTTCGGCCTCCATGGAAATCAGACGCTGCGCAAACTGAAGACTGGACATCTCCAGTGAAAACAACGCGACGGGTTTCTGGAAGTCTACAGCGGCATTTCTTGCCAGTGCAAGGACCATACTTGTTTTTCCCATACCCGGACGGGCGGCGATGATGATCAAATCGGATGGTTGCCATCCTGAAGTCATGCGATCCAGGTCGGTAAAACCCGTTGGCACACCTGTTAACCCGTCTTCTTTTTTGGACAATTCTTCCAATTGCCGCAGCAACTGACCGGATAGGGCCGACATGGTCGCTTCTGCGCTGTTGAGGTTGTTTTCTGCTATTTCGAAAAGCTGTTTTTCGGCGTTGTCGAGTAGGTCAAAAACATCGGTGGTATCTTCGTAGGCATCGCGGACAATTTGTGTGGAAACCCTAATGAGTTCACGTTGTATGTGTTTTTGAGCCAGAATTCTTGCATGGAACTCAATGTTTGCCGCAGATGCGACCTTGTTGGTGAGTTCTACGAGGTAGTAGGCCCCGCCGATTTTTTCCAATGTGCCCTGTTTTTTCAACTCTTCTGTTACAGTCAGCAAATCAACCGGTTGAGATCTGTTGTAAAGGCTCTGCATGGCGCGGTAAATATGCTGGTGGGTGTCGAGATAGAATGTAGAGGGACTCAGGACGTCAAGGATGATGGACATGGCATCTTTGTCCAGCATGAGTGCACCCAAAACCGTTTCTTCCAAAGGAACGGACTGAGGTGGAACTTTGCCATATACCATGCTGGAGATGTCCGAAGTGTTCTTTTTGCTTCGGGGATTGTTTTTGTTACCATCCTGATTGTTGTTGTTATCTCCGGCGGAACGCGGGACAATCTCTTTTTCGTCCATTGGAAAAGGCATTTAAAAGTTCTGGAAATGTTGCGCACTCTGCGTGCCGGGATTTCTTTAGTAGAAATGACATCAAAATTAAGTCTAATTTTTTGTTCGCGGTCTTTTTTTTACCAACATTAATTTGTTAATCTCTGTTGAAATGGGGTACTTTGTTGCATCTGAAAGCATTGGCTAATCCGATGCATGATAAAGCGAATAGCGGCTATGGCGAATGTTAATGTTTTTTTTGAACGCTACAGAAAACAAATCGGATTTGTACTGCTGGTTTCTCTGCTGATCTGGGGAGGTGTGCGGTTCTATGACAAAATGCACCCCAAGCCTGAAATGGCTTTTTGGGTTACATCGGATAACCTCAAGCTCAGGACTGCCGAGGAAAATGCACTTGCTGCAAATGGAGGGAGGGCACTGTATTTACACCTGATGGACATCGTTTGGGATGACGACAAGCAGTTTGCCTTTCCCGCTTTGCAACTGACCATTGAAAAACCGCTTCCGGAAGACCTTTCTGTTGTTCCGGTTATCGGAATTGACAACGAGGTATTTGAGCAGCTGGATGCTGAAAAAGCCGGAGTTCTGGCTGATATGATCGCGGATAGAATCATTGATAGGTTCACAGAAAACAGGGGGCTACGCAATCCTCTCAAGTCGATTTTGTTGGATTGTGACTGGAGTAGCTCCTCCAAAGGTAGTTATTTCGCTTTTGTTGATGCACTTACGGGTTCTTTTCAGTGTCCGGTCGAGGTAACCCTGCAGCTGCACCAAATGAAATACCGAGAACAAATGGGCGTACCGCCGGTCAAGCGGGTGATGTTGTTATTCGACAAATTGTGCGGAAAGGATGGAAATTCCTGCGTTGACCCGCTCGGCGAAGCAGATTCTGCTGCTGATTACCTGAGCAGCACTGCTGATTATCCGCTACCCACAGATATTGGCATTTCAATTGGAACAAATGCGATGCTGAAAGGCTCTGCGGGAAGCAGCACTTTCATACCCGAGGTTGACAGGGAAAGATTATCTGACACGCTGGTTTATGAAAAATTGAGTACCTCGGAATACAGGGTATTGGAGGATGGTTTCCTTAATAATGTCCCGATAGCAGAAGGCGATCTACTGGTCATTCATAAAATACAGATGCCTGAACTGAAAAATGCTTTGAAAGTATTGGGCAAGAAGCTAAGGAAAGAGAAAAGAACCGTCTGTTTTTTGCCATTCAACCTGGCGATGTCAACCGCCTGGTCAGCAGGTCAGCTGACAGAACTGATGGACATTCTCAGGTAGTTGTTTTTCAATATACTCATTATCGCGGAGTTATAATTAAAAGGTACGGCGTTCTGCAATGGCAAATCGTCGTACCTTTTTCTATTTGACTATGGATTATCTGCATTCAGTCCTACCTACCTGGAAGATTTTTTGGAATGAAACCACGGTTTTTTGCCGCTTTTTGGCACATTTCCTGAAGGTGCAGTTCTGGTTTCGGTACTTCCGTTGTTTTCCCTCGCTGTTTGTTTGTTCGCCCGATTTTTATTTGCAGACATTCTTTCCGCAAAATCAAATTTAGGCTTTTCCATATTTGGTTCTTTGTTTCGCGGAGGTCTCTGTGGCTTGGGTGCTTTAACAACCGTATGGTTCAAAAGCGGAAAATCGTGGTTGTCGTTTACCGGAATCTCCATGTTGATGAGTTTCTGGATGTCTTTAAGGTATGCCTTTTCCTCAGCGTCACAGAAAGCTATTGCCACACCGGCAGCACCAGCCCTTCCTGTCCGTCCGATACGGTGGACATATGATTCGGGAATATTGGGTAGCTCATAGTTGATGACGTGCGTCAGGTTATCTATATCAATTCCTCGTGCGGCGATATCAGTCGCCACCAGCACGCGGGTATTGCCCGATTTGAAGTTGTTCAGGGCGTTCTGGCGGGCGTTCTGAGATTTGTTTCCGTGAATGGCCTGTGCAGAAATACCTGATTTTACGAGGTCTTTTGCGACCTTATCTGCGCCGTGTTTGGTACGGGTAAAAACCAGCACCCTCTCAATATTTTTGTCCTGTAATACATGGGTAAGCAGGTAGCGTTTGTTCTCCCTGTCAACGAAATACACCACCTGATTGATGGTTTCGGCAGTACTCGATACCGGTGTTACCTCTACTTTTGCGGGATTCACGAGAATCGCATCTGCAAGCGCCACTATCTCGCCGGGCATTGTAGCGGAAAAAAACAGAGACTGGCGTTTATGCGGTAATCTTGCGATGATTTTTTTCACATCGTGTACAAAACCCATGTCCAGCATGCGGTCTGCTTCATCCAAAACAAAAAATTTAATGTAATCCAGGTTAATGATACCCTGACCGATGAGGTCGAGCAACCTGCCCGGAGTAGCGATCAGTACATCTGTACCATTTCGGATGGCATCGACCTGTGCGTGCTGGCTAACGCCGCCGAAAATTACCGTGTATCTGAGAGGTGTTTGTTTTCCGTAGCATGAAAAACTCTCACAAATTTGTATCGCCAGTTCTCTTGTGGGGGTCAGGATGAGGCTCCTGATGCTTCGCCTGCCCTGTGAAAGGTCTTTATCCTGTGACAGCAGCTGTATGATGGGAATAGCGAATGCCGCTGTTTTTCCGGTACCTGTCTGCGCGCATCCTAGGATGTCTTTTCTTTCGAGGGCTAGGGGAATGGTTTGTGCCTGGATTGGTGTGGGGGTGGTATAACCCTCCGTCTTTAATGCGCTCAGAATCGGAGCGATTAAATTCAATTGTTCAAAAGTCATTTAAAGTTTTTATTGATTGACCGGGTCAATGATGAGGTTTCTTAATCACCGGTCAATGAAAAGGAATGCCGTGGCTGCTTTTTTCAGTCAGCACTAACTTAAACGTAAGTTGTAAGAAATAAGTTGCAGCGGATAGACTGAAACATCATTTCACCGGTGTAAGCACATAACCGCGTTTTCGCAGCAATGCAATCACACCATAATCACCGAGAAGGTGTGCTGCGCCTACGGCAAAAAACATGCTGTTTTTTTGCATGAATTTTTCCATCACCGGAATCCAGTTGCGGTTGCGGTTGTAGAGCAGAATGTCGTTGTATCCACTGAAATCGTCTTTGCCAAGGGTCATTTTGCCCAGCATTTCCAGATCCTGGCGCCTGTAAATTTTTACGAGCCGCTTGTATTCGCGATTGTTTTGGGATCCTTTGCGCATTTCTTCTACCAGCATCTGAGCCTGAAGACTGTAGGGAATACTATCGAGCACGCTAATCTGGTAACGGGCAGTTTCCAACCCTCTGATTTTCTTTTTTTGAATTTTTGCCCTGTTCAGAAATTCCATTTCATACGATGTCATGGCCTCACCGGAGGCTCCGCTGAAATCCTGATTGGCGAGGTCTGCGATAAACATCGGTTTCAACCGCTCAACTATTTTCATGGGTATGCGCTTTTTTTGGAATTTGTCCCTCACGAAAAGGTAGTCTTCGGTATTGAGCAGCATTCCCAGTGTGGTGTCGCCTCGCATCCTCGTTTTGAGCATCAGCCTTAGTTGGGGAATTATCCGCATCTCTTTTTTGAGGTTGAATTCAAATGCTACAGATTCAGCATTGTTAAATGCCCGCAGTGTACTATCGGTCAGGAAAAAGTCTTTTGCCGGAATAATGTGAATCGTGCCGTACAGGTATGCCGGATGGGCAAGACCCTTACCGGAAATCTTCCACAGAAGGGAATTCTCTCCGGGTCCCGGTCCCTGTGCGAGTAAAGTGCCTAACCAGGTCAGGAGGAGCAGAGCAGTAAAGCTGCATTTTTTCATAAAAAAAGTGATGGATGGCAACCTGTAAAAAAAACAAAAGTAAGCAAAAGTCCCGAAGGATCATTTTACTTACTTTTTCTTTCGTCTAATGTGGCTGTTGTGCAGACTAATTCATCATTGAGATGCTCTTTTGGACGAATGCCGTCAGAGCAGGGCCCTGAAGCATTCCCTGATTGAGCAGGGCAAGATCACAGAGGTATTTGGCCATGTTTTCGCGGTCTGCCTCCTCTGCCTTTAGCAGTTTGGAGCAGATTAGCTCATGATTGGTATTGATGACCACGTTGTAAAAATCGCCGAAATCACCAAATTGCATGCCTTGAAGCTGCTGCATATCTTTCATTCTGCGCATGAATTCGGGACGAACCACTGTGACAGGCTGGTCGTCAGGTGCCAGTGGCGATAGCATAATGTTGCCTTTCTGGTCGTCCAGTGCTTTGGTGAATATTTCCTTGATGGTATTCTGTTCGTCTTCACTGAGGACAGATTCAATGGTTTCATCTTTTTTAATCAGGTTGTTGATGGTATCTGCATCGACGCGTACGAAGCTGACATTTTCAAGTTTGTACTCCAGCTTCTGTATGAAGTGGTTGTCGATAACCTGATCAAACAACAGGACATCATATCCCTTGTTTTTTGCAGACTGGATGAAAATATCGTGTGCGTTGACGTTGTTCGTATAGATATGCACCACCTTTCCGTTTTTATCGGTCTGGTTGTCCTTGATTTTTTCCTTGTATTCATCAATGGTGAAAAACTGCTTTTCCGTATTGTGCATCAACGCAAACTGGATGGCCTTGTCGTAGAAGGCATCATCGGTGAGCATACCGTATTTGACAAATATTCCAATGTCATTCCATTTTGACTCGTATTCTTCTCTCTTGTTTTTGAACAGTTCGTTGAGCTTGTCTGCCACTTTTTTGGTGATGTATCCGGTGATTTTCTTCACTTCCTTATCGCTCTGTAGGTAACTGCGGGAGACATTCAGCGGAATGTCGGGAGAGTCGATAACACCATGCAGCAGGGTCAGGAATTCAGGTACGATTTCCTTGACATCGTCGGTAACATACACCTGATTGGAATACAGCTGGATTTTGTTTTTCTGCACCTCCATAGAATTGTTCATGTGCGGGAAGTAGAGTATTCCCGTGAGGTTGAACGGATAGTCGATGTTGAGGTGGATCCAGAAAAGTGGCGCAGGGCTGTATGGATACAATTCCTGGTAGAAGGCCTTGTAATCTTCATCGGTCATTTCCGATGGTGATTTTTTCCAAAGTGGCTTCGGATTATTGATAATATTGTCAACTTCCGTTTCTTCCGTTTTCATGTCCTCGCCCTCACCGACATATTCGGTTTTGGTTTTTGTACCGAACTTTATCAGTACCGGAAGGAATTTGCAGTACTTGTCCAGAAGGCCCTGTATTTTGTCCTTTTCGAGGTATTCGATGGATTCTTCGTTGATGTGCAGAATGACATCCGTACCTCTATCCGCTTTTTCAACGGGTTCCAGCGTGTATTCCGGATTGCCATCGCAGGTCCAGCGCACGGCATCGGCATTTTCTTTCCAACTTCTGGTCACGACTTCCACTTTTTCAGAAACCATAAAAGCAGAGTAGAAGCCAAGTCCGAAATGTCCGATGATATTGGATTCGCCTTTATATTTGTCCAGAAATTCCTGGGCACTGGAGAAAGCTACCTGGTTGAGGTATTTCATGGCTTCATCCCAATCCATACCGATACCCTTGTCCCTGATGGTGAGGGTTTTTGCATCTTTATCCAGAAGGATTTCTATGGTGGTATCACCAACCTCACCTTTGTACTCACCTTTTGAGGCCATGGTACTGAGTTTGGTGGTTGCATCGACAGCGTTAGAGATCAATTCGCGGAGGAAGATCTCCTGGTCGGAGTAGAGGAACTGTTTGATAATCGGAAAAATGTTTTCCGTCTGCACTGAGATATTTCCTTTGGTCATCACAACAGAGTTTTAGTGTTTAAATAATGAGAAGGCGGTCAAATGATATGCCACTTGAAAATTTCTGCCAAAATGTCAAGATAAGCCCCGAAATCTGGCAAATATGGCTGCAATCTGGGGTAATTCTGGTCACAAATACGCGAAAAAATGACCGATTGGACTTAGGAGCTCCACTGTAACATTTCTTTCCTGTTTGCTGGTTTTTCAACACAAAAATAATCCAATTCAGGATCAATATTATTACCCGTGATGCATGGAAGGGCTCGTATTTTTGGTGCCAAAGGGCATCGTTAGGACCATGAAAACGCCCTAGGCTGCATAGCGGAAAAGTGTCTCTTTGGCACGGTTGTTGGAGTATCTCAATACTTGATAGTGAACTCATAAACAGGCATTCACGCCTGGTGAAAGATACTTTCTGGTCTAACAGGCCTTAGGTAGAGGGTTGGGTCAGTTTACTGGGGGGTAAAGGCTGACCCGCTAACCCTTTTTAGAGTTTGTTAACCTGATTTTGGAAACACTTCTGTGACAATGTATTGTTGCAGAAGTGTTTTGGTTTTATCTATATCTGCTGTCACACCCATGATAAAACCTCCACCTCCGGCTCCGCAGATTTTCAGTTTGTAAGTACTGCCTGCCAGACCTTCTTTCCATATTTCCCTGAATTTGTCCGGAATCAACGGCGATAATTCTTTCAGCTGGAAGGAGCTGATTTGATGGCAACTCTCCATTAAATTCGGCCAGTGGCCTTCCAGAAAAGCAATGATGGCAGATTTGTTGTGTGAAACAAGCTCTCCGATCAGTTTTTTTCGTTCTTCCGGAACTTCAACTTTTTTTAAAAACCATTGAATCAGTGGCTCCGCCTTTCTTCGGATACCCGTATCGATCAGGAAGATGGCATTTCCAGGATGGAGGTATCCCGGCAGACTGACGGTCGTGACACCGTGTTCGGTAATCAGAAGCGGTTCGTTCAGGTAAGAAATGAGCGGATCAATTCCCGAGCTGGTACCGTGAAAGAAAGCCTCCATTTGTGCAAAACCGCTTTTCAGCAGTACAAAATTGCGGTAGTTCAATTCGGGCTTTTCTCTTCCATACCGCTCGTAAACTGCGGCGGTCAGAATGCCCGAACTGCCAACGCCATAGCCTGCAGGTGCTGAAGATTCAAAGTATGCTCCCGTCGCTAGGTCATCCAGCATTTTTGCGGTATTGATGCTGAGCACATTTTTGCCCTCACGCTCAAGTTTTTGCAGATATGCTGCAAAAGCGGGAAGGTCCTGCTGTTTTGCTGCACCATTTTTTTCCACCCAGTGCCCTGAATACAGCTCAAGCGGCATCGCCAACGCCGGAGAACCGAGGTTGATGGTGTGCTCACCAAAGAGCAGCAGTTTGGAAAAAAAAGTTTGCATAGACTGAAAATGGCGCGTAAAGGTAAAAATTATTATTGCAATTAAACTTACCTTTGAGTGGTTGCGTTTGGACGGCAACGGCTGTTTTCAGTTAAAATTTTATCACTGAAAGGTATAGTTTCTACAGTTTCAGCAAATTAACAGAAACTTACAGTAGATTTAATCAAAACAAAAAAATAATTGGAATGGAGCAAGATATAAGATGGAAACAGCGGTTTCAGAATTTTGAAAGCGCACTGTCTCATTTAGAAGAGGGTATTAGCTATTACAAAACTAATCCGATAAACATTGTAAAAGAAGGAATCATACAACGATTTGAATTTACACATGAATTGGCGTGGAAAGTAATGAAAGATTTTTTGGAATACGAAGGGGTCACTGGAATTGTAGCATCCAGGGGTGCCACCAGAGAAGCTTTTAACAAAAATCTAATTACAAATGGACAGGAATGGATGAATATGATTGACAGTAGAAACGATACTGTACACACCTATAATACAGACATTCTTGAGATGGAATTTTCAAAGATAATTTCCATCTATTTGGATCTGTTTAGAGCTTTTCAGCAAAAAATGAAATCCTATTTATGAAATTTGGATTAGATAAAGTCACGATTGATAGGATAAATTCGGTTTTTATGAAATATCCCGAGATTGAAGAGGTGGTCATATATGGTTCCCGGGCAAAAGGGAATTACAGAGAAGGAAGCGATATTGACATTTCGCTGAAGGGTAAAGAAATTACTGATGAAACAAGAACAAGGGTTTGTCAGGAAATTGATGATTTAAATACGCCCTATTTATTTGATATTTCCATCTTTCACACGTTAAAATCCGAAAGTTTGATCGAGCATATCAACAGGGTTGGACAGACCTTTTATAAAATAGAAAGGTAAACGGCACTCCCAACATACATTGATTGCAATGTAGCCAGTAGGAGGCGAACGGAAGAAATTGTTTGGTTGGCCCATTGCCTGATAATACGTACAAACCACTATTCATGACCAGACGTCTTTTTGCCCGTATATTTGGATCACTCATAGCAGGGGCTGCATTCAGCGACAAGGCAGCGCTTGCGGCAAATGCAGTTCATATGAAACATAGCATAAAGCCCGGTAGACTGAAGAAGGGTGACTTGATCAGATTGATTGCTCCCGGCAGTCCGTGTGCGGAGGAAAAAATCGCTACCGCCATCAGTAAGCTGGAGGGACAGGGCTATCGTGTCCGCTACACCGAAGCGATCCGCAAACGGAATGGCTATCTGGCCGGCACCGACCGGGAACGGGTTGACGACCTCCATGCTGCTTTTCAGGATAAAGAAGCCAGGGCTGTGTGGTGTATCCGTGGCGGCTACGGATGCACGCGAATTATTCCTCATCTGGATTATGAATTGATTAGGGCCAACCCCAAAATATTGGTTGGATACAGCGATATAACGGCACTCATCCATGCCATTTATCAAAAAACCGGATTGGTTGGGTTTCACGGACCTGTGGGCGCCACGCCACAGAGTAACTACAATCAGGATTTGCTCGACCGCATACTCATCGAAGGTGAGCATCCCTGCACTATACACGGCTCAGTTGAGCAGCTGATCAACGCAGATGATGCTTACCAACCCTATGTCATTCGCGGCGGGTCTGCGGAGGGATTTTTAAGTGGTGGAAATTTATGTTTGCTGGCAGCCATGGCGGGAACCGATTTTGGAGTGAATTTCAGGGATAAAATAGTTTTTCTGGAAGAAGTGGGAGAAAAACCCTACCGCATCGACCGAATGGTGACCCAGCTGATGCAGAGTGCAGATTTGCACCTGGCAAAAGCCATTGTACTGGGCGTTTTTGAGGATTGTCAGCCTAAAAATGACCTCTATTCATTGGGACTGAAAGAGACACTGGAATTTCTATTTAAACCCCTCGGCATTCCCGTGATTTACGGCTTTTCTTTTGGACACGTTCAGCAGATTTGTACGTTGCCGGTGGGTATCAAAGCGAGATTGGATGCCGACCGGATGGAGCTTACTCTTCTTGAATCTGCAGTTAGCTGAATTTTACAAATGTGTTACATCTAGCGAATTTTCGCTGAAAACTTGCCATTTTCTGTAAAAAAACAGAAATTTGTGCGTCATACAGACTCGCGATGGGCAGATTGTTTTCCATATTTATTTTTAAATGGCTGTGTGGCTGGAAGGTCACTGGATTTGCGGCGCCCAGAACATTACAGCACGTTTGTATCGCCATTCCGCACACTTCCAACTGGGATTTTTTTCTTGGGATTTTTTCGCGGAGCATTATGCGATTGAATCACGTTAAATTCGTCGCAAAAGCATCTCTGTTTAAATTTCCGTACGGATTCATTTTCAGATGGCTGGGTGGATATCCGGTGGATAGGAGTTCAAGCCACAATTACGTGCAGGGAGTTGCCCAATTGTTCAAAGACCATCCCTACTTTTCGGTTTGCATTGCACCCGAAGGCACGCGCAAGCCAACAAATAAGCTAAAGACCGGCTTTTACTACATCGCAAAGGCAGCCAACGTGCCGCTCATTTTTGTGACTTTTGACTACGGTTCTAAAACGGTTCATTTTTCGGAGCCCTGGTATCCTACCGATGATTTTAATGCAGATATACAGCACATACTTGCCCATTTCAGGGGAGTG
The DNA here is from genome assembly GCA_947459655.1 of Lewinellaceae bacterium. GTDB lineage: Bacteria > Bacteroidota > Bacteroidia > Chitinophagales > Saprospiraceae > CANHEE01. Next base: position 14,873 of record CANHEE010000014.1, on the reverse strand, counting down.
AAAGGACTGCACCGGACTTTTGATCTGGAATATCCGTGGAAAGTATAATCAACTTACCTTTGACTGAATGAAGCCAATCAAAACATCAAGGCCACGATCGAAGGTTTCGTGATTGTTGATAACGATATCTGCATCCTGCATGTATGGAAGCACATATTTTTCAAAGGAAGGCAAAACGTGGTGTTCGTACCTGTAAAGGACATCATCGAGCGGGTATCCGCGTTCAATTCTATCTCTTTTTATTCTTCTGATAACTTTAAGGTTCTCCTTTGCGTGAACGTACACTTTTAAGTCTAGTAGTCGCCTTATTTTCTTGTAATGAAAAACGAACAACCCCTCTACCACGATCACAGGAGCAGGATTGAAAGTCAGCAACTGGGGTGTTTTTTCTTTGTTGTTAAAGACATATTCCTGTCGCTCAAAGGATTCTCCCCGGCTTAATTTTTCAAGATCGCTGTAAAACGATTTTTTGTCTATTGATTTTGGCAAATCGAAATTTTGGTACCCCTCTTCATCCGTTTCCTGAAATTCACGGTCGAAATAATAGTCATCCTGCGAAACGATACAAACATCTTCTCTGCTGAATTGCTCCTTGATTCTGTTTAGTATGGTTGTTTTACCGGAACCACTTCCGCCGGTAATGCCTATAATAAAGGGCTTTGTCATCTGCATCTGCTTTTGTCAAAACAAAGATAGACAATAGTTAAAAATAATTCAGGTAACCAAAGTGTATTTTGCCGTTTCTGATGTCGATGGGAACGCCTCCTGTTTTTCCAAGTGCGTACGCCAGCGAAAACAATCCTGCACGGGTTTCAAATGTCATGCCCGCACCGAATCCTGCCCGTTTCTCCACCTGATTTACGGTGCTGGTTTTGTTTTCCACCACTGATGCATCAGAGAAAACGCTGAAAAAAGAGTTTTGGCTGAAGAGAAACCTGTACTCGAGAGTAAGAACGGCATATTTTGTCGCAAAAATGGACGCCTCGTCAAAACCGCGCAACAGACGGTTGCCCCCGATTCTGTACTGCTCATTCCGGTAAATATTGTTCCGGGAGAAAAGTCCTGCCGACTGCAACCCTATTTTTATGGTGCTTTGTTGCATCAGTGGCAGGAAGATTGCGGCGTTCAGCTGGCTTTGCATCCGCAATGATTTCAACGCTATGCTATCGTAGAGCCAAGCGTAATTGTATCCCGGATCATCGGGATTTGCTAGAGATGTAATGGTACTGTTATTCCTGATTTTTCTATTTCCAAAATCGGATTTTATCTGCAAAAGCCAGCCTTTTCGCGGATTTTGCCGGTAATCCAGGTTTTGATGCTGCAATTCCAGTCCGTAGCCAGCTGCATCGACATCCAGAATGGCTGGCAGCCTATACTGCTGCAGTATTGCGGTTTTATCGATGATACCGGTATTGGTCAGCGACTGCGTCCAATACAATTTCAGGAAATTATTTCCCCTGAACAAGTACTGCAGACCCGCATTGATTTTGATGTCGGTAAATGTGCTGTCCGCTTTGAAAATATTTAGTGAAGCATCTGTACCGACTTTGTAGTTGAATAGATATGGGTAATTGAGAAGTAATTTGAGTTCCTGGGTCTGAGCCTTGAGGCGCTGAAAATCGAAGTAGAGTCGCTCACCTTTGCCAAGTGTGTTCTGAAGATCAAGATTCACAGTACCTGTAACCGTCAGGCGGCTGCTGCCTGCAGCATTGGTGGATGGTAAAAAGCCCAGTACAGCATCGAATCTGCTTGCTTTGTTTTTTTGTATATTGAGGTTGACGAATGCTTTGTCTTCAATAAAAGTCAACAGTGGATCTTCTGTCAGCATCAGGTAAGGCAGTTCGCGGATTCTGCTTTTTATCACGTTGACTTTATCCATTCCGAAAACAGCACCCTGCTCAATACCGAGGTAGTTTTCGAGGAATCGCACCGAAATCCGCATCGAATCATCCTGCAATTTGATACCCCCGAAATCGATGAGTGGACCTTTGTGCAGCTGCAGTTCGGCTGACACTCTTCTGTTTTTGATGTCCACCTTTGACAGACCCACAGAGGCAAACGGATGACCAGTATTTGCCATATACCGAAGAATTCTGTTTTGAAGTTGCTGTAGTTCCGTGTAGCGGAATGGCTCTTCGGTATATTTTTTTTGACGGTAAGCAGTTTTGTCAAGCACCCCCTGTTCTACATTTCCGGGGCCAAGAGAAATCCATTCATATGGATTTCCAAGGTGTAGAAAGGCGTACAACAGACTATCTTTTCTGAGCAGCCGATCGGCCGATGCTTCGTAAAGACCGTTTCGAAAAGCAGACTGCTGCCACAATTTCAGTGCGGAGTTGACGGCCGTGGTATCGGTAAAAAAGCGGGCGAGCGTATCGGTTTTGTGGTAATTTTCCTGCTCTGTGTTTTGAATGACAGGGATCAGAAACAGGGATTTCTGTGCCGCGCCGTTTTTCGAGAGGAAAAAAAACAGCAAACAAAAAAAACCTGCAAGGCTACTGAGGCGTTTGCAGGTTTTTTGGTTGTGCTGCGCAACGCGCATATCAATTGAACCTTCTCTTGTAAAACCAGCTGTTGTCATTCAGTGTAAAGCCCAGGATTACCTTGGCGTAGTTTTCAGACAGGATGCTTACCCCTGTTTTTCCGACATCAAAGGTGACATCTATGAAAGAAACCTGCTGACGGGGCATAATCAGCGGCAGTCCAAGACCGAATGTAAAGCCTGTGGTTTTCATTTGCTCACCTTTTATGACCCGCGGATCGGTGCCGTGGTGGAAACCACCCCTGTAACGCACGCGTCTGAGGTATTTATTGTACGAATTGTATTCAGGAACATATTCCGCACCGGCTGAGATGCCGAAGGTATTTTTCAGATTTTCCGGCTGAATGTCATTGCGGTAGCCATTCCACAGACCTGTATTGAAATTTACACCTGCCCGGATTTTGTTTTCTTTTTCATACAGTACACCGGCACTGAATTCAGCAGGCAACTTCCCGCTCTTCTTCACCCCAGCTTTGCGCTCCGAAAACAGGGTGTCGGAGTGGTATGCTGAGGTTGAGGTAGCATAGTTGTAGTTGATTCTGCGAATAACCTGGGTGCTGTTGGTGTTGAAACCGGTACTTGAATTTCCGTATGCCCCGAATGTCAATTTCTTCCCTGATTTTTCGGATTTTCCACCAACCTTTTTCATGAAATCATGTGTGTATTGCATGCCTGCATTCCAAATAAAACCACCGTAACGGCTATTGTATTTCAGGTCATTCTGGTATCCGTCTGTAATTTGGTTGAATTTCAAACCTTTTTCGTTTTTGATGGTCCCGAAGAAATATCCCAGATTTACGCCGAAGGCAAAATTTTTGTATCCGATGCTGTTTCCCCACATCATCCTGTAGGTGCCACCGGTACCCTGAAATGCGTAGTTGACGGAGTCGACACCGGGTACCCGTTGGGCGGCTTTAATGTTGTATCCAACGGAAGTGTAGGGGAGCAATGCAAAGTGCATTCCCAATCTCACTTTAGATTTTTGTCTTCTGTCAAGCAACTCGTTTATCTGATTACGGAGTGGAAAACCGATAGAGAGGTTCTGCAGGTGTCCGCTCCAGATTTCTGCAGATTGATTGCTGTCTTTCAGCCGGGAATATTTGCCGTAAATACCTACTTCATAGGCGGTAGATTTCAGCGCAGCGGAAGCAGCCGGATTCATGGCGTTGAGGTGATAGGGGTCGTTGTAGGTTGCAGTCAGTCCGCCCATGGCATTCATTGCCGCGTAATTTATTCCGTAGAAATCGCCGATTCCGAAACGGGAAAAAGGAGAATTGTCCAGCGGCACTTCATTGTTGTTTTGCGCGAAAGTGACGGCAGAGAGGCCAATAAAAAAGAATGAAAAAAGGTATTTTAGCATTATCAGGCGTTGCGGTTGTAGTTGAGTATCTCGTTTAATCCAATCAGGACTAAATTTTCCTCGGCAAATATCTTATTTTTTAGGTGTAATGCAAAATAATGCGCGTCACCGCCGGTGATTAGCGTAGTTATTTGTCCAAATCGCTGCGAATAGGCGTTGATAAAGGCATCTATTTCAAATACGGCAGCAGTCTGTGCCCCGATTCTGATCGACTCCTCAGTGTTTTTGCCGATAAAATCATCGCCCGGCAACGGTTGAACCAACGGGAGTTTTGCCGTAAATTCGTTCATTGCCCTGAAGCGCATCTGCATACCGGGAGATATACTTCCACCCTGAAATGTTCCGCTACTGTCGATAAAATTGCAGGTGATACAGGTGCCGCAGTCTATGACCAGACAGTTTGTTTCTGGAAAAAGGAATCGTGCTGCGACAACCGCTGACAACCGGTCTTTGCCAAGGGTATTTGGGGTCTGGTAGGCATTGGATACCGGAACGGCTGTGTCGGAATCCAGGAGCAGAAAATTACCCCTGTTTCTAAGGTAGTGGAGTACACTATCGTCCGGCTTACCCGAATGGGTTAGGATGCAATGGTCCGTCGGGTATTCCTGATCCAAATCCCGCAGGTAATCAATGGTCATCAGGTGTTTTTCCAAGACAACTTTATGTACGAGTGTGCGTTCATTAAAAACAGCGAGTTTAACACGCGTATTTCCAATATCTGTAATCAGGTTCATTGCTGTAATCAGGTTTAATTTCCATGGAATTTTCAGTGCGTTTCAAAGGAGGACCCCTTGGAGGGATTCCGCTTCAAATGTATGAACTTTGCCGTAAACCAATTCAAACGGAGATGATTAATTTAAAACTGGTATTTGTATCGCTTCTGGTATTTTGCTGCACAGCAATGTCTGCGCAGCGTGCTGAAGAACAGAAAAAAATTAAGTATCTTTTTCCGGAGGGAGATATCCGGTGGATTAGACACTATGAGAGCAGCGGACTTTCCATGCCCGGCACCACACTAACCTTGGGTTGGGATGGTTCCTTGTGTCGGGGTCTGCTCACCCATGTTTACAGCGGAGATGTTTTTACGCTGAAAGGTTATCTGAAGCGGGACTCCCTTTTTATGGAGGAGTTTGACAGCGAAAACCGAAAGACGGCATCCCTAAAGGGAACGCTCTCCGCACAGCAGGTTTCACTGCGCTGGAGCGGTAGTAAAACTTTGTTGCAGCCATTGCAGCTATCGTTTTCGGCTCTTCCGGAATCTGAAGACCACGTGCCCAATTGCCGCGATCACCACCAGATACGCATCGGCCATGGAAAATTCGGAAACCGCACTGTCGATATACTGGTACAGCATCTGGAAAATTCGGGAGTGGTCGGGATTTTGAATTTCTCGGCGCCTAATGAGCATTTTGTGTTGAAAGGCCATGCGGAAAACCATACCTATCGCCTTCAGGCGGAAAAAAGTGATGGTTTGATCGGTGTGGAATTGGTCTTTACTGAAGGAGAGCAAAAAAAGATCAGGGGAGTTTGTAGTCTACTGAATGGTAGTAAAGACAGCATTGAATTGCAATTTTCAGATGAATTTAAGCTGTTTTGTTTAGAATATTCTGACTACTCAAGTTATTATCAGCTCGTTTTGCCCCTTGGGGAGGCCGGAACACCACTCAACAAGTGGAGCAAGGACTTGTTTGCAGCGCATTTTACTAGTGTTCAGCAGCAGCTTAGGGATTTTAAAGCTGCAATACCGGTCAATGGACCCGAAACACGTGCGGTAAACAGGGCCACACTTTGGTGCGAATTGCTGTACAACGCCCCAAATCTGATGAGTGGTATGCTGCATTTCTCTTCCGAGCAGAGTGGAAAAAATTACGAAAGACCATTTGTTTTTGATCTGGTCGAAGGCAAGGAATTACGGCTGGATGATGTAGTAAAGGACAGAAAAAAACTGAAAGTACAGTGCAGAAAATGGCTTGAAAATCAGCAAGGCTTGCAGGTAAAAGGCCTGAGTCAACGCATTGAAAAAGAGTCGCTTGAACAATTCAGTTTATGCAGCGACGGACTGGTATTTTACACCATGGACAAAAGCGAAATGTCTGAAAAGAAGTTTTTTGTTCCTTTCAGCGAAATCGGTTCGAATCTTCAAAAAACCACCTCTATTTATGCCTTGCTGAAATGAACCACATCCTTGATAAAAAGGACAAATTCAAAATGGATACATATTAATTTGAAATGCATTATATTTGCAGTAGATGTAAGTACGAAAGCAGGTTTGGCTGTGGTGGAAACAAGATTTTCTCCTATGTGCCTTTCCGGTCAATTTCGTCCTGCCAACTGTTATCAATGAAGTATTTCCTGATTTTTGCTGCTTTCTGCCTGTGGACAATAGATGGTCGGGCCTCTGTCGGTCCCGTACTCCCTGACAGCATTCAGTTGCCGAAAGTGTTCATCCTGGGGGAATACGAAAAAGATTTTGAGAAACTACAAAGCCAATACAGTACTTCGCTGCTGAGCATTTGTGGCTACAATCCGGAAACCACATTCGACAAATGGGCACAGTTTCTAATTGATATGGAAGATTACTCAGAATCAATCAATTACGACCTGAAGGGAATCAAAATGTGGATTGAGGTTTTCTGGCTGCCCAATGGTTCGGTACGACACGTCGCCTACGCCCTTAAACCGCAGTCCAGAAATGTGGATACCAAGGAGCTCTCTGCCTTTATGTCGAGCTTTATTGGCCATTATAAGCCGCGCTTTCAGCCCAACAGAAAAATATCGCATAGTTCACATGCCTTTTTCCCTCTGACTGCCCAGATGCAGAAGCAAAGCGGAAATCATTGATGTTTTTCAAAAAATCCCCTGCTTTTCGAACACATAGCAGGGGATTTTTAATCAGTATTCCATCAGTTGCCTGATGGCATCTTCCACAATTTCAATATTGGGAATCATTGCCTTTTCGAGTGTTTCATTCAGTGGGATCGCCGGCAGGTTTTCGGCACCTATGGTTCTAACGGGAGCGTCCAGATGCCTGAAGCAATTTTCCTGAATTCTGGCGGCCAAACTTTGTGCAAATCCATTGTCGACAGCTTCTTCTGTCACAACAAGTATTCTTCCATGTGCTTTGCTGCGCTCGTAAATTAGTTCAGTATCCAGCGGATAGATGGTTCTGATGTCCAACACCTCAACCTTATGGCCAAATTTCTGTGCTGCATTCAGAGCCCAGTGTACACCCATTCCGTAACTGACGACCAGAACGGTATTTTCCGATTTTATGATTGATTCATCTGCGGCCAGTGCTATTCTGCCTTTACCGAAGGGAATAATATAGTCTGCGTCGGGTTCGACAGTGCGCGCCTGTTCGGTTCCCTTTACTTTTGACCAGTATAGGCCTTTGTGCTCAAAAATAATGACCGGATTCGGATCGTAATAGGCAGATTTCATGAGCCCCTTCAGGTCGGCACCATTGCTTGGATAGGCAATTTTAATTCCTCGGATGTTGGCTACTACCGATTCAACACTGGAAGAGTGGTATGGACCACCGCTGCCGTAGGCACCGATGGGTACGCGCAGTATCATGCTGACCGGATATTTTCCGTTGGAAAGGTAGCATGATCTGGACACTTCAGTAAACAACTGGTTCAGTCCCGGCCAGATGTAATCTGCAAACTGCACTTCCACAATAGGTTTTAATCCGACGGCCGACATGCCCACAGTGCTTCCCACGATGAAAGCTTCTTGAATGGGTGTGTTGAAAACGCGTTCATTACCGAATTTTTGCGCGAGGGTTGCCGCTTCGCGAAAAACACCTCCGAGGCGGTGTCCGACGTCTTGTCCATAGAGCAGACATTCCGGGTGTTTTTCCATCAGCTCGTGTACGGCAAACAAAGCACAGTCGACCATGACTTTCTGCTCTGCTCCTGCGGGTTCTCGCTGTCCAAGTTCTTCGCTTATCGGAGTGGGTGCAAAGTCATGTGTAAACAGGTCTTCCGGACGTGGGTCTTCAGCAGACTGTGCCTTACGGAAATCAGCAGCCACTATTTTTGCGGCAGCAGCATTTATTTTTTTACAATCATCGGCACTAAAGCCTGCTTTTTGGGCGGCTTTGAGCAGAATAGGGAATGGATCCCTGCTTTGGTGTTCCTCGAGGTCATCGCGGTACCACTCTTTTCGAACACCTGATGTATGATGGTTTAGCAGAGGTACACGGGCGTGGACCAAAAAGGGTCTCCTCTCCTTTCTGATGGTGGAAATAACTTTCTGAAGTGTGGAAAAAGCCAGTTCAAAATCATTTCCCTCTATGCTGATGGCTTCGATGCCGGGAAATCCCTTCGCATATTCGAAGGCATTCATCGCTCTTGTTTCACGAGCGTTTGCACTGATATCCCAACCATTATCTTGTACAAGGTAAATGATGGGCAACTGCCTGAGGGCGGCCATCTGGAAGGCTTCGGCAACCTCGCCTTCTGTGACGGAGGCGTCGCCGAGTGAGCACACTACCACCGGCAGTTCATCTGTCGGTGCAGTGCTCAGTCCGGTATCCTCCTTGTAGCGGATACCCATGGCAATACCGGTGGTGGGAATTGCCTGCATACCCGTTGCGGAGGACTGATGCGGTATTTTTGGCTTGTCGTCGTCTTTTAGACTTGGATGGCAGTAGTAGGAACGGCCGCCGGAGAAGGGGTCGTCCCTTTTGGCGAACAACTGTAACATGAGGTCGTACGGTCGCATGCCGATGGCGAGTAACATGGCATCATCGCGGTAGTAGGGAGAAACCCAGTCCTGCGGTTTCAGTTGCAAACCCAGTGCTATCTGTATGGCTTCATGACCTCTTGAAGTGGCATGTACGTATTTAGACACCAGCTTGAAGTTGTCCTCGTAAATTTCGGTCATACTCTTTGCTGTTGACATAATTGTCAGCGCTTTTCCGAGTATTTCTTTGCTTACTTTTGTTGATTTGGCCATACAATGGATGCTTAAACTGAATTTTTGCGCAAATATACCCTTAGAAAACGCAAAAGTCAAAAATATGCCGGCACATTAGCACAATCCTGAACATAATAATAGGCTGTCCGTTACGTAGGGAAATCTTCCAATGATACAGCAAAACCGAAATCTGGCGATTCTCGCGTTCCTAATGCTTTGCCTGGTATGGGGAACCACCTACCTGGGCATCAAGGTAGCGATAGATGAGCATATTCCGCCATTTTTTCTGTCGGCAATCCGCCATATTGCAGCCGGACTGGTTTTTCTGCTGTTCAGTCTGATGAACGGAAAAAAACTTCCAGACAGCAGGGGTATGATTAGACTTGCGATTATAGGCTTCCTGATGATCGTCGGCGGAAATGGTCTGGTTTGCTGGGCAGAACAGTATCTATCCAGTGGATTAACCGCGGTAATCTGTTCGCTTTCACCCGTTTTCATCACGGTGCTTAGTCTGTTCGCTTTTAGGAATTTCTCCATCAGTACGCTCATCGTCTCAGGTTTTCTGTTGAGTATTTTCGGGATACTTTGTATTTTCCACAAAAGCATCGGTTTTCAGGTAAGTTACGACAGTGTCGCAGGCGTTGTGTTTCTGGTACTGGCGAACCTTTCCTGGGCCGTGGGCTCCATATTTATGAAGAAAAACCAGGTCCATACCGATTTGTTTTTGGCGGTCGGACTGCAGATGATTTTTGGTGGATTGATGAATGGCATGATAAGTGCCGGATTTGAAAACACTTCTCTGATCGGAGAAATCAGTGCTGCAGGATGGTGGGCGATGTTGTACCTGATTATTGTAGGGTCGCTGATAGGTTATGGATGTTACATCTATGTGTTGTGGCAGTACAGTCCTTCGAGAATTTCACTGCATACCTACATCAACACGATTATCGCTGTTTTTGTAGGATGGATGCTTGGTGGAGAGCAAATAGACAGGTATATTTTCCTGGGTACTTTTTTTGTACTTGCCGGTGTTATCCTGGTAAATCGCGAGTACACGCGGATGCGCTTTAAAGGCGTTGAGGACTGATTTTTTTCCAAAAAAACGAAAAAAGCCTTGCGCAGTTAGAAAAACCAATTTACCTTTGCATCGCTTTTTCAGGCACTGGCTCATGGTGTAACGGTAGCACAACAGATTTTGGTTCTGTTTGTTAAGGTTCGAATCCTTATGAGCCAACTTTAAAGCTTCTGAATCCATTGTAAATGCAAATTTATGATGGATTTTTTTGTGCTCAGTATTTTACATTGAGCATTTGCGCCAGCTCAAAGAAGTTGGATTTCCATTCTTCGCTCAAGATACTTTCCTGAGCGTTATTGCCGGATTTCAGGATGTGGTAAACAGCATTCTGACTTTTCCAGATGTCCAGTTTCACTTCATATCTGTTCAGTATTTCCAGGACACTGTTGATCATATTCAATTGCGGAACAGCGCTTTCGTTGTTTTCCACTTTTCTTACTTCTCGGTAAATTCTCTCACTGGCCGCCAGTTCGAATGTTGCTTCATGGCTTAGCCTGATGCCCCATTTCCCTCTTTCTTCAAGCATACGCTCCAGATCTTTCAGGTTCAACTGCTCGTTCTCGAAGAAATGCTCAAGGTCCCTATTGAGAACGTAGCCCACTGCACTGCGAAATGCATCCGGAACCGGAAGATTGTTGTCCAGCATGGTACTCATCAATTGATAGTTGTCTATGTACAATTCCCTGAGGGAAGACTCGACTGATTTGAGTTGCAACTCAGCAATCAGGTTAAGGATAGTTCTTTTTTCATCGTAAAAAAGGTCCTGAATGGTGAATTTTTCCAGTCCGAAAAAAGTCTGCATCAGGGTAATGACATCGCCCAGATTTCCTTTTTTGAATCCCGAAAGTGCTTTTTCTTTCATCAGTATGAAACTGTCAGAATCAATCTCGGTCGACAAATTTCCGATGATGTTGTGTTGCCCGAGGTAGAGCGCGATAAAGCTGAATTGTTTTTCTGAGGTAGTAATGGCAGATTGCACCGTAGTCTGTCCGACGACCAGGCGCTGATTTCCCTCGATTTGTCGTTCGAAATGCGCTGTCCTTGCATGGTAGTTAAAGACCCTAAAGCTCTCTGGAAATTTTTCAAAAAGCGAAGCTGCTGCCACATGCATGCCCACACGTTCGAGATTTACCCTGCCGGGCAAGACCAGTTTTCTGTAGGCAATAGCGCAGTTCTCATATTCATTACCGGGAATTACAGCCAGTTTTTTTTCAAAGGCGCTATGCAAATCAGGTCCCTGAAGCTGTGCCGCATAATCGATGGCTCGGCAGGCATACTGAAGAATCTGCCGGGTTTCCAGTCCGGATACTTCGTCAAAAAACCATCCGCAACTGGTAAACATGAGTAAGGCGTTCCGCTGCATTTCAAATAATCTGAGCACACAGACGGTCTCTTCTTTGCTCAGGGCTCTACGAGCAAATTGCTCCAAAAATACCTCAATTGATGATGGGCTGCGGTCCATCATCACGTCGATGTAGGCATTTCTCGCCGCCCAAGCATCCGTAACATATTTTGATGCTTCGCTCTCAAAAAATGGCAGCAGTTCATCCCTGAGCCAGTCAAGCGTTTCGCGAAGCGGTGCTCTCCAGCGCTGGTGGTAGCCTTTGCCATCGCTGTTGCAACCGCAGTCGCTTCTCCAACGCTCAATTCCGTGCACGCAACTCCAGGAGCTGTTTTCATGGATCTGCAGTTCGTATTCCGGAGGGAAAAGGTCGAGGTAGTGGGCGTAGTTGCAGAGCTGGACACCGTGCATGTTTTCGATTATGTCGATGCAGTCGGCCAGTGCCATCTCGCCATGTCTGTGGTGGTGGCCATAACTTTCTCCGTCGGTGGCGACATTGACCAGCTCGGCTGTGGAATCTGGTGAAAATCTGTCCAGGAGTGCCGCTGCAAAGGCTTTACCGCTGTTGAGCAGTCCGTTGAATGCGATGGAGTGTGAGGCGTCTCCGTCGTATACGAAAATCCCCATTTTTTTTCCGGAGGGCAATGCGAATAAGTAAGGTCTTCGGCTGTCGGCTGCTTTGATTGTCCATTCACTTTCGCCTTGTTTTCGGAAAGCTTTCACCTGACGCGGTGCGAGAATGGTGAACCGGATGCCCGCCTCTGCCAGTATTTCAAGTGTTTCGGTATCAACGGCAGTTTCTGCCAGCCACATACCGTCGGGCTTGCGTCCGAATCTGTTTTCAAAATCCCTAATTCCCCATTTCACTTGCGTGATTTTGTCCTGTCTGTTGGCCAGTGGCATAATGACGTGGTTGTAAATCTGCGCAATGGCAGAGCCAAAACCACCATTGTTTTGCTGTGCGATTTTGTCGCCTTCCAGAATCAAGCGGTAGCTCTCTGCATCATTTGTCTGCAACCAGGACAGCAGGGTGGGACCAAAATTGAAACTGATTTTCGCATAGTTGTTGATTATCCGGGAAATCCGGCCATTTTCGTCGAGTATTCGTGCGCTGGTGTTGGGTGCGTAGCATTCAAAGTTGATGCGCTGGTTCCAGTCGTGGAAAGGACTGGCCGTATCCTGGGTTTCGATAGCTTCCAACCACGCATTTTCGCGGGGAGGCTGATAAAAATGGCCGTGAATGCAGATGTATTTGTCAGTGGATTTCATTTTCAACCCTGGTCTATTGCAAAAATAAGCGTTTTGCAGCAGTAGAAGAACAGAAATTTGCATAGCACAATAATTTGCTTTTGCCGGCAGATTCTTTCTTTACATTCTGCCTTGTAAAACAATCAGTGTTTGAAATATATGGCTGTTTTCTGAAAAAAAAGAGGCAAAATACCGCCGATTATAAGCAGGATACTTAACTTCGTTTTCCGACCTTTGGAGGTCCGTTTTTGTGTTGTATGAATCAGATTTTGCACTATTTTCCCAATTTAAGCGAATTGCAGAAGCGGCAATTTGAGCAGTTGTATCCCTTGTATCTTGACTGGAATGCCAAGATTAATGTCATTTCAAGAAAAGATGTGGAGTCTCTGTACGAGCGTCACATTTTGCATTCACTGGCCATCGCAAAAGTCATTCAGTTTAAGCAGGGTGCCGAAGTTCTTGATTTGGGTACGGGTGGCGGCTTCCCGGGAATTCCGCTGGCGATTTTTTTTCCGGAGGTAGAATTTACCCTGGTTGACAGTATCGGAAAAAAAGTCAAAGTTGCAGAGGAAATTGCGGCGGCGCTGGGACTTAAAAATGTGCGCTGCATCCATGGCAGGGTGGAGGAAATCAAAAACCGACGCTTTGACTTTATCGTTAGCAGGGCTGTTGCACAACTCTATGAATTGCTGCGCTGGAGCCGGAAACTGATTAAAACGAAGCCTGTGCATGCACTTCCCAACGGCTGGCTGTTACTGAAAGGTGGTCATCTCAAAGAAGAAATAAATGCGGTGTCGAAGCAGGAGTACATTGAAAAGTACCCTATCAGCCGCTATTTCAATGAACCGTTTTTTGAAGAAAAATATGTGGTTTACGTTCAGGGATAATCCGGAAATTCCAGTACGGAGAATCTTTTCCCGAACGGGTGTTTTCCGAATTCAATTTCATGAAATTTTATGAAATATTTCAGCCTAATAACCATTATCCTGCTTTTTCTGCAAAGCACTCCGAAGGCTCAATCCGAGAAGGAGCAGCCCAATCTTGTACCCAATGCAGGTTTTGAACTGTTTGCCAGCACTCCGATGGGATGGTTTTACAGAGGTGAGCACTTCAGTCAGGCGATGAAATACTGGACATCGCCTACAGCAACCTCTCCCGATGCCTACGGACCGCGAGTCAGGGTTCCTGCGAGCTGGGCAGACAAGGGTTTTGGCAAAATCAAGGCACATGGTGGCGGTGCGTTTGCGGGTATAACCGCATACGGCTGTGAAAAGGGTAAACCGCACTGCAGGGAGTACATACAGATACAACTTTCTGAACCGTTGGTACCGAAGCAGGACTATATTCTCGAATTTTTCTATGCCAATCTTCCTTATTCCCTTCAGATCAACAACCTCGGGGCCTGCTTCAGTAAAAAGAAAGTAAACACCCAGATGGAGGAGCCACTCGTCATGACGCCGGCAGTTTCTGAGAAAAACATCATGAATGGCTCTGCCGGTTGGAAAAAGTTCTCGAAAAAATTCAAAGCAGGCGAAGAAGCAGAGTTTATGCTGCTCGGCAATTTTTTTACCGATAGCCAGACCATGACCGAAAAAGCACGTTTGAATGATACCCTGAATTACGCCTACTACTACATTGACGATGTGCTCCTGAAAAAAGTACCACCCATCCTCCCTATACCCGTCCCCGACGACGATTTGACCAGGATAAAAGTCGAACCCGGCAAGGTCGTGCAGCTGAAAAACATTTATTTTGAGACCGATGGATCAGACCTGGAACCGCGTTCTTTTTTTGAGTTGAAAAAGCTGCTCTTGTTGATGCGCAGAAACCCTACCATGAAGATAGAAGTCCGCGGGCATACCGATAACCAGGGAACAGATGAGTACAATCTGAAACTTTCCGCAGACCGCGCAAAGTCGGTGGTTAATTTCCTCGTTTACAACGGCATAAAACCATACCGTGTGAAAAGTAAGGGCTTCGGCGAAACCATGATGATTGCAGAAAATGAAACGGAGGAGGGCAGACAAATGAACCGAAGGGTAGAATTTATCATCCTCTCGAAATAAATTCAGGAAGAATATTTTTTTTGAATGAGCGCAGTCATGGTCCGATACAGCTCTCTGAAATCGGGGTATTTTTCCAGATAAGAAAGGTGATTTTCAATCGTTTTCAGATCCCCTCTGCGCGCAGGCCCCGTCTGCATATCGGCAGGTGAGTGGTTTTGAACTTTTGCTGCGGTTTCTACAATCAGTGGCTTGAGCAAACGGAAGGGAATGTCTTCCGATTCAACAATCTGCTCGGCAATCTGGTAAAGATAATTCCCGAAATTATTGACAAAAGTTGCGGCCACATGTAAAATGGAACGCTGCTCATCGGTAATTTC
>CANHEE010000013.1 GCA_947459655.1 Lewinellaceae bacterium | reverse complement strand
TTCAAAATAAAAATTATTTCTATGATATGATTTATGCTTGTTTTGCTCATACAAAGGCACGTTATTTGACGATTCTTCAGAAATCTGCAATCTTTGACTAAAATTTGAAATACGCTGACTTATGCTGGGTATCATTTTTACCCGGAAGCGCTTGTTTGCTGCATGGTCTGATAATGGATTAATAAAATGGATTCCCATTGGGCTCTCCGGAAAAAACTACATTTTCCACTCAGGGGAATATCTGCCTACGTTGCAGAACCACTTTAATCACATTTACAGGTCTGCCCAGTGGCATGCTTTTGGTAACGGAATGACACCGCTTGAATCCCCTTCACTTGCACTGGTGTTTCCGGGTGATGACTCATTTATCACCGCATCTGAAAAACAGGTTATCCTCAACTGGATTACCTCCCTTTCTGTTGACTGGTCTGCCATCCGGTCGACTGACCTCAGCACTGCCCTATCTTACTCATTACCGCGTCAGTTTTCAGATTTCATTCTCTTTGAAGCATTGGACGAGGGCTTGAAATTGTATTCAAATATACCTGCCATCGCGGAAAAGATTCCTCAGCTAGACCTTCAGGAACTTGGGATAGAGGATGGGACTGAGCACATTTACAATGTTATCACCGAAGAACTAAAGCACAAAAATTTAGTACTTCCAGATGATGCACTAACTGATCTAAGGACTGAGATTGACAGCTACGAAGCCGGCAAAAAACTGCTCATCAACTTTACTGACAATTTCGCCAGAATAAGCATTGATCTTAGCTTGAGTCCGTCACGTTATTACGACTTACTGACCTGGAAAAGGGACCGCTACTTTCAGATTCTGTCGTTTTTCTTTTCATCAGGCTATCCGGAATGCACCATTCTGTTTGTTTCAGACCTGTTTGACAATCCTGTTTTCAGGGACTATATCCGAACCGTCTGCAGCGACAGACTTCCACCCAAAAACGATATCCGATTTGTCGGTGAGACAGAGGCACTAGAAAAGATCATTCAGTACCTGAGTTCCCACACAGTTGTTCAGGGATCAGGGGGCAAATCTGGTTTACTGGCCGAAATCAAGGCGAAGTGTACAGACAGAAGAAAATACCGCGATTACCTTGACAAATACCTGCCGCTCTCGCGGAAACTTGGCTTACCCGACGACATGATCATCTGGCAAATCAGACAAAGTATCAACAGTTTGCAAAAGCTGAGTGAAATCGGCGATGTTGAGTGAAATCGGCGATGTTGTAATTCGAACCGACAATGATATCCCTCAGGAGCCTCTCATCAAAAACGACGTTGAACAACTCAGCAGACCGCTGTCTTCGGGAGGCATCAATTCGGAATTTTATTCCGGTTCAGAAAAAAAATATGAAAAAAAATATGAAAAAGATGTAACCCCGGAAACAGAAAAGCCGTTTAAACACGAACCCGCGGAAAAAAAAGATGCGGAGAGGCCGATATTTGATTCCGATTTGAAGGATTTGGATCGAAATTTGCTGCCTAAAATAGCTGAATTTGCAGTCTTTGAAGAAAAAATCCCTGATAGGGAATTCATCAGTTTCAGAGGAAGATTGCAAGGTGAAAAGAAGAAACTTGTTTTCAGGGTTTTGAAAAACAATGTTCCGAAAACAATTGTCAGACTATTTGAAAAGCTACATGACCGGGAAAAATCCTATTACAAGGATTGCAGTAGTATCCGTCAAACCGCATCAGGTGAGTTGTATTTTTACAGACCTTTTTTCGAAGGCGAACTGCTGGAAACCTATGTAAAAAGAACTGGACTGCACAAGAAATTCAGGTTAAAAGATATTAGTGCCTTGGATTTGGAACTTATGCTGGAACTCTGGCGTATAATCTACAGGCTTAAATTTTCTTTCGACGGTTTTGATAAAGATAGTTTTATCGTTGGAGTGCAATGGAGATTACCACTGAAAAGAGAAATAGATGTAAAACTTATCAATATTAATACTTCCGAAAGCGATAAACAAGCAATGGAAACAAAAATGACCGAAATTTTTCAGGAAATATTTGGTGAAAATCTGACAAACGAATTTAAAAAACAATTCCGGAACCACTAAAAACTTACACTATAATGATGATGCACCAATACTCAATCAACACGGAAGAGCTTGAAAAGCACATTGCAGAAAGAAAGCTTGAAGAGAGAAGAAAAACCAGAGAAAGGATTTTCCTGTCTTCTATCGTTCTTGGCTGTATGGTTGCCCTGTATATTGTATTCACCTATAATGGTGCAGGTTCCTACAAGGAATTCCAGAAAGAAGTCAACAGACAACCCAGATTTGAAGCCCCTACTCCAAAAAATACTTCGATAAACGTAGCTCCTACTATACAGTAAGGTTCAGCGCTCAAAAAGCCATTCGGAAGTTGATCTGAATGGCTTTTTTTAGCTGAACAAATCCCGGACATCCTCCTTATCCAACGATTTGATAAATCCGGCCTCAATATTAATCAAATCCTTTGCGACCGCCTTTTTCCTTTCCTGCAGCTGCAGTATTTTCTCCTCAATAGTATCTCTGCAGATTAATTTATACGCAAAAACAGACTTGTCCTGGCCAATCCGATGCGCGCGGTCAATCGCCTGTGACTCTACAGCAGGATTCCACCACGGATCGACAAGGTAGACATAGTCAGCAGCGGTTAGATTCAGACCTACTCCACCTGCTTTCAAAGACATCAGAAACACCCGACACTCCTCATTCTGCTGGAAGTTTTCAACTCTTTCGATGCGGTCTTTGGTTTGCCCATCAAGGTACTCATATTTGATGTGTAACTTTTCCAGTTCTTTCCTGATCAGTTCAAGCATATCTAAAAACTGACTGAATATCAATATCTTGTGCCGACCTGAATCTTCAGCTATTCTTGGGATGAGTTCTTCGAGTTTGACTGACTCTTTGCCGTAGTTTTCTTTGTCGGCCAGCAATTCTGGAGAATTACAGATCTGTCTGAGTTTCATCAAACCTTCCAAAATGTAGACGCCGGCATTTTTAATGCCCTCATCGTCTATCTTTCCCATGATGTAGTCCCTGTACCGGTCTTTGAACGCATCGTAAACTTTCCGCTGCTGTACCCCCATTTCACAATAGATTACAGTCTCCACTTTTTCGGGAAGTTCTTTTGCAACCTCCTCTTTGGTCCGGCGCAGGATAAACGGATATACCAGTTTTCTGAGGTGGTCAACCACTCGCTCGTCCTTATCACGATCAATTGGATTGGCATATTCCTTTTTAAAAAATTCGACCGAACCGAGCATTCCCGGATTTAAAAAATCAATCTGGGAATACAGATCAAACGTATTGTTTTCAATCGGCGTACCGGTCATGCAAATCCGGTTACGTGCCTTAAGCAATTTTACCGACTTGCTGATCAGTGCATCGGGATTTTTGACCGCCTGAGACTCATCCAAAATGACATAATTGAACTGAATTTCGCGCAAATCCACAATATCAGATCTTATAGAGCCATAGGTTGCGATGATAACCTGATATTTTTCAAGCTCCGGTTTCAACTGGTGACGGAACGGACCATAGTAAGCGAGGGTTTTGAGTTCGGGAGCAAACTTTTCAATCTCTTTTATCCAATTGAATACCAGTGATTTAGGAACTGCAACTAGATTGGTAGCGTTAGGGTTTCGATTGACAAGATGTTGTATGAAAGCGATAGCCTGCAGGGTTTTTCCAAGCCCCATATCGTCAGCCAGAATACCACCCCAACCAAACTCTTCCAGAAAGTTGAGCCAGTTGAAACCAGACTTCTGATAGTCTCTGAGATTGGCATTGATGTTTTCCGGAAGCTGCACTTCCATGATGTTTTCGAACTGCCGCAGTTTCTGCTTTTTCTCGTAAAGCTTGCGCAAAACATCATGGTTGTCGATTTCTTCGTACAATTCCTCAACCAGTGAAAACTGTCTGTCGCTCATCCTGAGTTTGTCACCCTCAAGTCTGCCAATTTTCAGGATAGAACTGTATTTTTCAATCCAGTCTTTAGGTAGCATACCCAGTGTGCCATCACCAAGTCTGACATAATGTTGATTCAGTTGCAGTGCCTTTTTGACATCCTTCAGACTGACGCTTTGCTCACCAAATTCAACGGTGATTTCAAGATCAAACCAGTCGATGCCCGACGACGCCCGGATATTGATTTTTGCTCTGTTGGGATTGTAGCGGATTTTTGTCAACTGATTGAACCCCAGTACCTCAATATCCTGATTGCTGATTTTTTCGAATGCCGTAAAAAACCATTCATTTTCAAACAACTGGGGTACCGACAACACAAATCCCGCTCTATTCTGTTCGCTCTGCGAGGCAAACTCAGGATGTAATGATGCGAAGAAGCGGCGGGTATTCTCCTCCTTTTCCTCATCCCGGTACATCATAAAAATGTCACTTTCCGTCCCTTCAGAAACGATCTGTCTGGTCCTACTGTCGAATGGTACTTCACGGATGATTCCCTGATGTTCATAGGTAAATACAGGGGTGAGTATCAGTGCATCTTCAATTTCTTTAAGGTAAAGACGCGCATTAAATATACCTTCAACATCCGTAAGCTGTAATGGGATGTTGAAATTTACATTGTGAACATTCATCACGGGCAACACAAACCTACTCAGAAAACCATCCAGTTCAGATTTATTGATGGTAATTTCCGTTCGATTTTCCAGCAAATGAAGGGTCTTGGCAGCTTTTTTATCCAACAGAATCAGTCGGTCAGCCTCTCTTAAAAACCAGTAATTCACACGCTGAAGATAACCGAAAGGAAGTTTCTCATCCCCAATGACCACGAAGGGCTTTAGCTGGTATTTACCCTCTGCCTCATCAAGGTCAAACTCTAATAACGCAGTACGGGATTCGGGATAAATCTCCCTAATCGTTTTCAGTTTTATGGTGTCGAACTTGTCGCCAGTGTACTCGTAGATTTTTTTGCTTTTCAGGAGTCTTACAGTCTCAATAAGCGAATCGGCAACATAACCTACTGCGGCATCAAAATCATCTTCTCTCAACAGCTCTTCCCAGGTCATTGAGTTTGCGATTTTGATACCCGGCGAAACAATATCCTCTAGTGTCTTCCCGATATTCTTTGAATCAATACCGGTTGCAATATGAATCAGACGTGCATCACTGGTCTCAAAAGCGTCAATGTCTTTTAGCCTGAAATTGTTTTCCTCGGCATCAATTACACTGAGTCTACCAACCAGTTTGCCATCCCGGATTCCCGATCTCACAGGCCTAATGTCAAACCCTGGAAAAGGATGATACACGTTTTCCTGAGCGCTGAGATAATTCGAAAGCTCGACGAAATGGGTTTTGGAAAACTCTCTTCCACCTCCAACACTGCGCTGCAAACTTGCCATCTGGGGGCTCTTGCTTTTTAGTGGTTCCTTATGAAAAACAAATACGTAAATCAAAACCGGCAATCCCTCGTCCCGTGGCCGGAGACTAAGTTGAAAATCAGTCGTGGGCGACGCTACTTTTCTGCTGATGACATCCCAGTTCTGATAATCATTGAGTTTGACCATCGACCTGTCGCGGGGAATGACCAGCATTTTGCCATTTTTTACCTCAAAATCAAAGAGTTCGCTTAGGCGCGGATCGTCTGATTTGTAGCCATATTCGGCCAGTCCTGCAGCACGTTCAGCAGAAAAATCTTTCAGAGCTGAAAATGGTTGCTCCCCGTAAGATTTCACCATCATGGCCAATGCTGCTACTTTGTGTGCGCAAAGGGCAGATCCGCTATCATGGCAGCTGCAGCCCGTCTGCAACATATTCTGCTCGACCCTGAATGTCACCTGCTGATCGGGCGTCCCGCCAACCAGGAAATGAACTTCCCCATTACGGACATCCTTCTGAAAGACTTTTCCCGCTTTCAGCAACCTCATACCTTGCTCAAGTCTGTCGTATTGTGCGTTGGCAATGAAAAAATGGATATCATAGGCCTGGATTGGAAACTGCTCTTGGGTAGGATTATACTCCCGGGGATTAAAACGGAGGTGATTTTCAAGATGCATAAGTGCTGCCACAGCATGCTTGCAAACACCTTCGTACGGACAGGTACAGATGGTACGCAAACTGGATTTATCGTAATTCATGACGGAAATGGTGTATGCACCCCTTCCCGATTCACTCTTGACAATGTACCTTGCGGTATGTGACATTCTGTCGAGTTTGTCCAAACGCACATAATCTCCGTAGTTCAGCAACCAGGCTCCCCTGTTCTTGATGATGGACTGCGTACTTCGCTTTAAATAGTCAGCAATAAAATTCATATCTCCGGAGTATTGCAAGAGGAAAATTTAATTTAAAAAATTGACAAACAATTTATTATAAATTAAATTATACTTAAACCATATCGCTATGGCCAAACTGCGCAAAGATAGTGGTTTTTCTTTGCGCCTGAAAGAGAATTGACTGAATTTGAAACAAATTAATTTTCAAATCGAAAAACACAGGAATCGCAAACTACCCGTGAAAAAGCAACCGAAAACGGAAGCCCTAATGGCAAATTTACTTTTCAAAAAAAACGAAAAAAGTAAAACCATAGTTAGCGAATTGTGTTAATATTGCATCTTGAATTATGCTGCCAACAAACAGCATATTACTATACTTTTTATCTCGTAAAATAAAATAAATCAATTTATTATGGCCTTTACACTTCCCGCGCTTTCTTACGACTTTAATGCGCTTGAACCACATATCGATGCAAGAACAATGGAGATTCACCACGGCAAACACCATAATGCATACGTGACAAATCTGAACAATGCCCTAGCAGGAACACCCGGAGCAGAAAAATCGCTTGAGGAGCTGATGGCAAGTGTATCTTCCTATTCAATGGCCGTTAGAAACAATGGCGGAGGCCATTACAATCACTCCCTCTTCTGGACCATCATGAGCCCGAACGGAGGCGGAAATCCGACAGGGCCGCTTGCTGAGGCAATCGACAAGACTTTTGGTTCTTTCGCTGACTTTAAAACGCAGTTTTCCAATGCAGGTGCTACCCGATTCGGTTCTGGATGGGCATGGCTGAGTGTTGATGCGGCTGGGAAATTATTTGTCTCTTCAACGCCCAATCAGGACAACCCTCTAATGGACATCGCTGAGCAGAAAGGAACTCCTATTCTTGGAATGGATGTGTGGGAGCATGCATATTACCTGCACTACCAGAACCGCCGACCAGACTATATCAGCGCATTTTTCAATGTGATTGACTGGAACGCAGTCTCTTCAAGGTACAATGCTCTGAAATAATCTGTTACATTCACAAATCCAATACATCGCGTGTCTTTAATCAAATCAATTTCCGGATTCAGAGGAACCATAGGAGGTAAAGTCGGGGATAATCTCACTGCACAGGATATCGTGGAGTGTACTGCTGCATTTGGCAAATGGGTGCTTCGCCGCCACAACAAGGCTACAATAGTAGTTGGAAGGGATGGAAGAATTTCCGGAGAAATTGTCAGCAACCTTGCAGTCAATACGCTCAGGAGCCTGGGCATAAATGTAGTAGATCTTGGTCTATCCACTACTCCTACCGTTGAAGTGGCTGTCCCGATGGAAAATGCTCAGGCAGGAATAATCTTCACAGCATCTCACAACCCAAAACAGTGGAATGCGCTGAAATTTTTAAATGAAAAAGGTGAATTCATCAGTGCAGCTGATGGCAGTGAGCTTCTAATCTACCTGGAGGAGAAATCGATTGAGTACGCCCCTGTCGAGGAACTTGGAAGTTACAGGGCAGATGATTCTTACATTGCAAAACACATAAGCCAGATTCTGAGTCTGCCCCTTGTGCTCGTTGATGCTGTCAGAGAAAAAAAATACAAAATAGTTGTTGATTGCATCAATTCTACCGGTGCATTGGCCATTCCTCCTCTGCTAGAAAAACTGGGGTGTGAAGTTGTGCTCATCAATGGAGAAATTAATGGTCAGTTTGCACATAATCCGGAGCCATTGCCGGAAAACCTCACTGAACTCTCGCTTGCCGTGCAATCACATCGTGCAGACCTGGGTATTGCAGTTGACCCTGATGTTGACAGACTTGTATTCGTCACCGAAGACGGAGAAATGTTTGGTGAGGAATACACGCTGGTTGCTGTGGCTGATTATGTCCTTGGACACAAGTCAGGAAATACCGTTTCAAACCTATCGTCCACACAGGCGTTGAAGGACATAACCCTGCGTAAAGGCGGAAGTTACTATGCTGCAGCCGTTGGCGAGGTCAATGTGGTGGAGAAAATGAAGGAGGTCAAAGCTGTCATCGGAGGTGAAGGAAATGGTGGAATCATCTATCCGGAACTGCATTATGGCCGTGATGCAATGGTAGGAATAGCACTGTTTTTGTCGCTTATCAGCAAGTCGGAAATGAAACCCTCCTACTTAAGGCGCATGTATCCCAACTACTACATTTCCAAAAATAAAATTGTCTTGGAAGATGGAGTAAATCTTGATGTGGTATTTGAAAAACTCGCTCAAAAATACCACCGTGAAAAGCTCACAACAATTGACGGTTTAAAAATCGAGTTTGCCGATGACTGGGTCCACCTCAGAAAGTCCAACACCGAACCCATTGTCCGCATCTATGCTGAGAGCCAGTTTGATACTGTCGCACACAATATTGCGCTGAAAATCAAACAGGACATAGCAGACATTGCCTCAGGTAAAATGTAATCAGTACCATCAAAGGGATCAAAAATATAGCGCTGCTGGGCCTCATGGGCAGTGGAAAATCATGCACCGGCAAACTTCTCGCAGAGACACTGCAGTACAATTTTGTTGACCTTGATGAGCAAATTGAAAAAGCGGAAGGAAAAAGCATACGACTGGTTTTCATGGAAAATGGTGAAGATTATTTCAGAAAAAAAGAAGCAAGTATCCTTCGGTTAGTTCAGGACAAATCTCCAATTGTGCTAGCGACAGGTGGTGGAACACCATGTTTTTTTGACAACATCACTTTTTTGCTTGAAAACTTCACCTGCTTTTACCTAAATCCTGACACAGATCTTCTCACCAATAGGCTTATAAAGGAAACCGCAGTGCGTCCCGTACTGGACAATGCTACGGGCTACAAAGAGATACTTCAGCGAATCCGTGAACTACAAACGGAAAGGGGCCACGTTTACGAGCAAGCTGATTTCAAAATCTCTTTCGACGAAACCTCACAGCATCATTTGCACAAACTTATTCTGGACAAACTCTGAAATCAGGCAGCGCACCAGCCCGCAACAAATAGTTTTATCTTTTTTTAAATACGTATTGCAAACTCCTTGTACTTGTTATGCATAGGCAAAAAGAGCTTTTGAGTAGTGGGAGTCGTGTAAGAAGACATGAATGTCTACACACACTCCACAACCAATTGTTTGTCTGATACTTAGAATAAAAAAAAATTACGATAAAGCGAACATTTCATATCTCATATGTTGGTTTTTTTTAATGCTTCGTGCTAAATTTGTCATAATTTTGCTGATGCCTGCAAGATTATACAAAATTCAATTTCATGCAACCAAAACTAAGATCATCCCAAATTCTGCTTTCCCTCTTTATTGGTTTAACACTTTTCATGTCTACCTCTGAAGCCCAATGTCCGATAAGTTTTAAAAATCCGACCCAGGGCACCATCAATCTCATTTTAGGGGGCAACTGTCTTGTGTCTTTTGACGCCACAACATATATGAACGTCAATGGCAGTTGTACGCTTACCTATTTCCGAGATGCGAGTATGACAATTCCATTTGCGGGACTGCCAACTTTCAATTCCACTGCAATTGGTCCGGACATTGAAGTTTTTGTGAGCGCTGATGATGGCAATCCTGCCACTCCAATGGTTTCTCCATTGAAATTTACCTTGAGAATTCTGGATACAACTGCACCCGTGCTGACTTGCCCTGCCAACCAGAACTATGTAGCCATTGGCAATGCATGCAGCTTTACCCTAAACGATGCACTTACTGCGGTTGCGGTTGACAATTGTAGTAGTTCTGCCGTTAGCTGGTCACTCGTTGGTGCAACTACCGGAAATGGCAGTGGAACACTTGCAGGTACCATATTGAATACTGGAAAGACCACCATTAACTACCTGGCGACAGATGCATCCGGAAACAGTAGAACCTGCTCCACCATTATAGATGTAAAAGATAATGTCGCTCCAATATTGTTGAGTTGCCCATCGGGCTCGACCCATAGTGCGCCATCAAATGCATGTCAGCTTCAGATTCCTGCTGGTTTAAGCCCTATTTACGGTGATAACTGCACCTCTCCTACTCAGATGACTGTTGAGTACACTCTTTCCGGCGCCACAAATTCAAGTGGTAACGGCTCTGCAAACAATGCTGTTTTTAATGTTGGCCAAACGCTGGTGCGTTACACAGCGAGAGACATCAGCGGAAACGAAAATTCTTTTTGTAGCTTCGTCGTAGATGTTAAAGATATAGATAAACCACAGGTTTTATGTCCGACCAACGTTACGATAAACGCACTCGCGGATTCGGCATTTAACTATGTTCCTGTTTCAGCGGTAACACCTTTCAGCACTGACAATTGCGGGCAAATTAACCTTGGCATTACCTACCAGTTGAGCGGAGCTACGCAGACATCGGCAACTGCTTTGCGAAACATCGAGCGTCAAAGGTTCAACTATGGCGTTTCTTTCCTGGCTTTCACTGTCAGTGATGCCGCCGCTAACAGCAATACCTGCGTACAACAAATCAATATTTTGGACAATACGGCCCCTAAAATCAATTGCAATAACGACAACATCAATACCATTGCCAATGCAGGAACCTGCTCGAAGGTTCTGCAACTGAATGCACCTATTTTCTCTGACAACTGCACTCCGCAAAACTTACTCGCACTTGATTATGAGTGCAGCGGTGCGCTGGATGCAAGCGGCACCGGGACGATACCTTCTGGTCAGTCATTTAATGCAGGCTGGACAAAAGTAACCTACAAGGTAAAAGACCAACAAAACAATAGTACCCAGTGCTCTTTCAATGTTTTTGTGCGCGAGGGAACAGTGGCAAGTCCAACCATCAAATGTCCGACTGACCTTTCAGTTGACGCACAAATTGGCTTGTGCTCAGCTACTATAGCTACCGGACTTGCTCCCGACTCCCTAAGTGACAATTGCACAGCAAGAAACAAGATGATTCTTAAAGCGAGTCTCTCCGGTGCAACTGTAATCAATGACTCCATTGTCTCTCCCATGACTGGCGTGAATGGATTCACTTTCAATACGGGAACGACCTACGTACAATACACTGCAATAGATGAATCAGGAAACCCTTCAACTGCGGGATTTAATGTAACTGTTGCAGATTCTCAGCGGCCTGCTATTTCATGTGTAAAAGACCTTACTGTAACGATAAACGATGGATGTAAAAGCAGAGTAAGCGGTCTGCAGGCAACTGCCACAGACAATTGTGATTCACGAAACCTTATCTTCTCATACAAAATTTCAGGTGCGACAAGTCTGTCTGCCACAACAAGCTCTCTCGACCTCGTAGATTTTAACTCAGGTATCACACGAATAGATTGCTACGTGCAGGATGCTGCTCAAAATCAGGACTCATGTACATTCTTTTTAACAGTTTTCGAAAAAAGCAACCCAACAATCACTTGTCCTGCAGACGCAGTTCTGAATACACCATTCAATTCCTGCGAAGTACTGGCAGCGAATATCCCCAATCCTGTTTTTTCTGACCTCTGTGACCAAAATTCAGATTTGAAGCTAAGTTTCAGAACTACAGGTTCGACCACCACTTCGGGAACCGGCTCCATTAATGGCAGCCTATTGAAAACAGGAAGTAACCAGATTACCTACACAATTACTGACTTTTCAGGAAACAAGGCCAGTTGCACCTTCGAAATAAAGGTTTCAGACAATATTAAGCCGGTCATTTCCTGTCCGCAGAATACAACTGTAAACAGCCTTGACACCACTTGCTATGCAGTTGTTTCAAGTACACAGGTGATTTTCTCCGATAATTGCAGCGGCAGCATCTCCTACCAAATTAGCGGAGCAACAACGAAAGATGGCAATGGCCTGTTCAGTAATGAGCAATTGAATTTTGGCAGTAATATTGTCAAATACACCGTAACAGACAATGCTTCCAATACTGCAGAATGCAGTTTTGAGTTATTTGTAAAAGACGACCTAAAGCCTTCGATCAGCTGTCCGGAGAACATCAATATAGCGGCCAATGCAAGTTGCTCTGCATTAATCTCGGCAGCCGTACCTTTGATAAAAGACAATTGTGGTGGCGTTGATCTGACTTACACAGCAATCGGCAGCACAAATATTTCAGGTGGAACAGGATCCATTGCGTCAAGAAGCTTCCGGTTGGGACTGTCCACTGTAAACTACACGGCAACTGACATCTACGGAAATTCGTCGTCATGCAGTTTTACTGTAACCGTGGCAGACCAATCCAGCCCAACTGCAGTTTGCCGTCCTGATATTACCATTGCACTGGACAATACCGGAAATGCATATGTTCCTTCCGTATTGCTGGACAATGGCAGTTTTGACAACTGCAGCACGACTCAGGAACTCAGTTTTACTGCTGGCAGAGAAAGGTTCAATTGCACTCACATCGGTTTGAACAGAATTCAGCTTTCTGTAAAGGATGCAGCAGGAAATGAAAGTATATGCTCAAGCAATGTGACTGTAGTCAATTCCTTTAGCAATCTTTCCCTCAGCACGACAATGGTTACCACAGATGAATCTTACTGGGGTGCAACCGATGGCCGTGTTGAAGTGAGAGTCAGTGGTGGAACGGGAAGTTTTTCCTATTCATGGAATACCGGCGGCAATACTGCTGTACTGCAAAACATCGGAGCAGGAACCTATACCGTAACGGTTACTGACAATGTCAGCAGATGTACTGCAACCAAATCTGCAAGTCTCAGCGAAGGACCGAAACTAACAATCACTATTGGAAACATCATCTCCACATCAGGTTCAGTGGTCTCTGTTCCCGTCCGAGTACAGAACTTCAACAAAATTAAGGAAATCAGGTTTTCCCTGAGTCTTGAAAACAATGCTGTAGGAACAATCATAGGTGCGGATAATTTTGCTATCAACATGAGTGATTCAGCTGCTTACACAGTTAGCGCCACCGGAATTCAATTCAGTAAATTTTTCAGGGAAAGTGGCGGTGTGAGTTTGCCAAACGGAACAGCTCTATTTATGCTGAAAATCAGACTTGACGCGGCCTCCGGAAATTATTCCGTCATCAGTTTTGGAAACAACCCTTTCGGACCACTTGCCAGTCAAATGCTGCCTTCGGGTTTGACAAACATTCCAATGAACCTCATCAACGGCTCAGTGGGCATAAACAATGGAAATGTAACTACTACCTTCAGGGGAACAATCAAAAGAGAAGACGGGGCAGCTATACGTGATACCAGGGTAATGCTCAGTGGCACCCGTGCTGACTCATCTATAACACTTAAGGACGGAATGTATAGTTTTACGTTGTCCACAGGCTCCAGAGCGGTTATCAGAGCTTCCAAAACTGATAATGTTCGCGCAGGCCTCACTGCTGTTGATGCATTATTACTGCAGAGACATATATTGGGTTATCAGTCATTGAACTCAGTCTATAAAAAGATTGCTGCCGATGTGAACCGCAGTGGAACACTTACTGCACTTGATGTTTCCGAAATTAAGAGGGTCATTCTTAGCTACCAGCCTACATTCAGAAATGCACCCGTATGGCGCTTTATACCGTCAAATTATGTTTTTCCGGGCATGACGCAAAATCAGGTTCCAGGTTTTCCCGATTCACTTAGCAACAATTATGTGCTCAACAATCAGGATAGCATGAACTTTATTGCCATTAAAACAGGAGACATTAACCTTTCGGCAAATGTCTCCGGAGGAAGATCACCCGAAGTGTTTACCCTCGACTTAAAAGACCACTCCGTGGAAAAAAATGAAGTTTTTGAAGTGGCACTTACAACTTCTGAAAGTTTGAATCTTGCCGCCATACAGGCAGGACTGAAATTCAATGCTGCCGACATTCGTCTTCTTGAAGTGAACAGTAACCTAAAGGATTTCAATGCTTTAACCGACTGCAAGTTTGATCATAATGGACTAAAAATGGCCTGGATTAATGCTGATATACAACCCGTTAATCATCTTGAGCCACTTGTTACGCTTCGTTTTCAAGCATTGAAAAGTCTGAATTCACTGCGGGAAAGTATCCGTTTGAATACAGATGATTTCGTCAGCCTGATTACCGATGGAGTTTCTGAAAAATCAGTTGCGTTGTCATTTATCGGTTCCGAAAAACAAAATTTGGCTACCGAGGATGTAGCAGTGTTCCCTAATCCTGCATCTGAAACGCTGAACATTAGTCACCCCGGACTTGAAAAAATCATGCTTACCGACAAACACGGAAAAGTGATTTTGCAAAGAGAATTTTCCAGGGCGGTGACGAACGCCGGAATTTCACTAGAGGGCATACCTTCAGGCGCTTATTTTATCAGTCTCACAGGATTACATTCGACCATCACACAGAAAGTTATCGTACTTCATTAACCAAGAAAACAAATGAATTGAAAAGGGCTGTTGCTGTCAATGCAATCAGCCCTTTCTATTTTCCTGTTTTTCCGATGTGGGTTTAGCTGAGATTTTAGGGAATGAATTAAATGCGTATTTTTGTAAAAAAAACATGAATCCGATTTACGAAAAATACGCCAATCTACTGGTCAATTACTGTGTTGATATTAAGCCGGGCAACAAACTTTATATTCAGTCCACCACACTTGCTGAACCCCTGATCAGAGAAATATACCGCGCCGGACTCCGTGCAGGAGCAACAATTGAGGTTGACATGGATTTCATGGACAAAAGCAAGATTTTCTATGAAGAGGCACATCTGGAAAGTCAGCTGACCAATGTTCCCTTGCAATATTCAGTTGCCATGACGGGTTATGATGCATATATTTATGTGAAGGCGCCCTTCAATCTTAGAGAGACTAAACCTGAAGATTTTACCAAGGTAGAAAAGCAGAAAGCGGCAATAAGCCCCTTTTCCAAAAATTACTTTGAACGCGCTGCAACAAGGTCACTGAAGCGTAACTTTTGTCTTTTCCCAACCTTGGCAAGTGCCCAGGAGGCTGCAATGTCTATGGAGGATTATGAGTATTTTGTATTCAATGCATGTAAGTTGTTTGAAGCGAATCCAATTGAGGCTTGGCTTAATGTCAGAAAAGAGCAGCAAGGAATTACAGATATCCTGAACGCAGCAACACATGTCCGTTATTTGGGTCCTAAAACAGATATCAGCTTCCGGACAGATGGACGAAAGTGGATCAATTCAGATGGGCAGACCAATATGCCTTCTGGTGAGGTGTATACTTCCCCTGTTGAAGACTCGGTCAACGGAGTTGTGTATTTTGATTACCCTTGCCTATACCAAGGTAACGAAGTTCAGGACGTTACGCTATATGTAAAAGAAGGCTACATAGAAAAATGGGAGGCGAAGTCGGGTAAGGATTACCTCGACTACATTTTTTCACTGGAAGGAACACGACGATTCGGCGAAGCAGCCATCGGAACGAACTACGGTATCAATAGGATGACTAAAAACATCCTTTTTGATGAAAAAATCGGTGGTACAATCCACATGGCTATAGGCCAGTCTTATCCACAATGCGGAGGTAAAAACGAATCAGTAGTTCACTGGGATATGATTTCAGATATGACGAGGGGCGGCCAGATTTTTGCAGACGGGCAGCTCATCTATGAAAACGGCAGATTTCTCATAGGCTAAAAGCCTACAATTTGTGCAGTTTTTTCCATATTTTGTAAAACAAACCCGGGAAAACGAACTTAAACATTGGCGTGAATGTTTCCGGACCGCCAACGTAAAGGTGTTTTCTTCCGCCCTCCAATGCCTTTCTTATTTTTGCTGCTACTTTCTCGGGTTCTGTCCCCTTTTCCTGAGCTTTGGAGTCTTCGTTGAATGCGGAGCCATCTTCCGTAACCGCCTTTTTGGCAATACCGGTACGGATAAAACCAGGTGTAACGATCAAAACACTTATTTTGTCAGCATTGACCTCATAGCGAAGCGACTCAAAATAACCTACCAATGCATGCTTGGAGGCCGAATAGGTAGAAAGAAATGGACCACCAAACTTTCCAATGATGCTGCTCACCACTACTATCTTTCCCCCTCCAGCAGCTTTCATATGAGGCAAAACAGCTTTCACAATTCGTGTGTTGGCAAAATAATTCACTTCCATTATTGACCGCTCCACAGATTCCAATGTGTTTTCGGCCATTCCCTTCTGGCTTATTCCAGCGTTGAGCAGCAGCACGTCTATTCTTCCGAATCTGCCTACTATTTTTTCAACATTTTTTTGAATATCCTCGGTATATTCGAGGTCCAAAGGCAGTATCATGCACTTATCATCATTCAGTCGCGCATCCACTGCAACTTGTCTCAACTGCGATTCTCGTCGCGCTGAAAGCACTACGCTATAATCTGCTTTCGCAAACTCCTTTACCAGTGCCGCCCCAATTCCATCAGAAGCGCCCGTAATCCATACTACCATATCTCTCTAAATTGAAAATGTAAAATGATGCAGCGCTAAGATGCTCAAAAGTGCAGTTTCCCGACTGCTGCCTTTATTCTGCCGATGGCTTCTGTAAGCTGCTGCTCAGAAGCTGCATAGCTGATTCTGAAACAATTGGGAGCCCCGAATGCGCTGCCAGGAACAACCGCTACGTACACCGTAAGTATAAGGTATTCACAAAAGTCATCAGCATTTTTTATTATAAAATCACCATTGCGTGCACCGAAGAAATTACTGATATCCGGAAAAATATAAAATGCACCTGTCGGATTGTTGGTCTTAATTCCCGGAATCACATTCAACAGGCTGATGCAGAGCGACTTCCGTTTTTCAAATTCTCTTCTCATGGCAAAACTTGGCTCCGGATCGGCAGTCAATGCAGTAACCGCTGCCGACTGACTGAAAGCATTTGCACCTGAAGTGACCTGTCCCTGAATTTTTTCACACGCTGCTGCAATTTCTTTAGGGGCACCGATGTATCCAAGTCTCCAACCCGTCATAGCGTATCCTTTGGCAAATCCATTTACGGTGACAACCCTGTCCTTTAACGCAGGTATAGAACCAATGCTGTGGTGTTTTCCGGTAAAATTGATGATCTCATAAATTTCATCAGAGACCACATAGATTCCGTCATGCGGTGCAATTACTGCTGCTATGGACTCCAGTTCCTCTTTTGTAAATACAGAGCCGGTGGGATTACATGGCGATGAAAACAGCACCATTTTGGTTTTGGGTGTGATAGCTGCCTCAACCTGTGCAGCAGAAACTTTGAAATCCTGCTCAATACCTGCTTTTACATAAATCGGTACTGCATCTGCCATTTTTACCATCTCAGAGTACGACACCCAGTAAGGGGTAAAAATAATGCACTCATCACCCGGATTCAGTAGTGCCTGACAGACGTTCCAGAGGCTTTGTTTGGCACCATTTGATACAACAATCTGGTTGGCTTCAAAATCCAGGTTGTTGTCACGCTTGAATTTACGGACAATGGCCTGACGCAATTCAAGGGTTCCGGCGACAGGTGTGTACTTGGTTTCTCCACGATCCAATGCTGCTTTGGCAGCATCTTTTATATGCACCGGCGTATCAAAATCCGGTTCACCCAGACTCAAGTTGATGACATCATGACCCAGTGCTTTTAGTTCCCTGGCCATCTTGGCCATTTTCAAAGTTTCAGATTCAGATATCGCCTGCACACGGCGCGAAAGCGGAGAAGCACTCATAAGTCTCTGTAATTGTGATCAAAAATAATTGTGCGCGTAAGGATGCAAAAATAAGCGATTTTGCGAACAAAGTGTAGAAATCAGGCTAAATAAACAATCCCGGACATTGACTAAAAATGCCCGGGATTGAAAAGAATATATGTGAAAAAACTGCTGTTTATTTCTTCGCTTTTTTTGCAGGCTTCTTCGCTTTCGCAGCTGGAGCTACAGCTTCACCCATCGCAACCAGGTTAACATCCAGTTCGAAATTGTTGTCAATGGCTTTGTCTCCAAGATTATCAAAGAAACTTCCAGAGCCGTATTTAATGCCATACTTAGTGCGATCTACGATCACTTTAGCAGCTGCAGTTAACTCCGTTCCCTTCACATTGATCGTTGCAGGAAAACTAACTTCATTGGTTATACCCTTGATGGTAAGGTCAGCCTTTACATCATATTGGTTTCCACCCTTTGAAGTAAGGGACTTTATTTTCAGCATTGAAGAAGGGTACTTTCCTGTACCAAAGAAATCTTCGCTTTTTAGGTGACCTATCAGCTTATCACCATACTCTCCCTTGGTGTCCTGGCAGTCCATCGTATTCATGTTCACATTGATATCTCCGGCGGTTACCGCACCATTGGAGACGGTCAGCATTCCATTATTCAATTTAATGTATCCCCAGTGAGAACTGGCAATTTTTTTTCCAGTCCATTTGAAAGTACTTTTCGCGACATCTACTTTAAAAGTCATCGGACCCGGAGCAGCATTTACAGTAACAGCTGAAACAGCAGCGAAAACCATTAATAACATTAATTTTTTCATTTTTTTTAATTTAATTGATGAATGATAGGTTTTTTAAAATATTTGCAACCGTCATCCCATCTCGGTGCTGACAAATGCAGTGCAAATATATGTATATACATCTATTTTTCCTACAGCGTGGGTACTTAAATAATTGTTAAATAAAATAAAAACCACAGAATAACAATCTCTGCTAAAATTAGTTTTGTCAACACGCTATAAAATCAGATTATACAAATGGAAAAGGAAACAAAAAGAGCAAATACCTCCTCTGATTAGTAAGAGATTATCGGCGCGGGCCAAAAAAAGCCAGGATCTTCCTGCAATGGAAAATCCTGGCTATATGTAAATGTTATTTATAATGTCTTAAAATCAAGAGTTTACTGCAGTCTTCTTCTGCACAGGATTTGGTGCATCTGTAAGATTTTCAGAAGTAAGGTCAACCATAATCGGCGTTGCAACGAAAATAGAAGAATATGTTCCTACGACGATACCTACCACGAGCGCAAAAGCAAATCCACGAACAGAACTTCCGCCAAAAGCGAAAAGGATAAACATGGACAAGAAGGTAATAAACGAAGTCATTACAGTACGGCTCAATGTATTGTTGATGGCATCATTGATCACTTCTGCCTTTGATTTACCGGAATATTTGTTGATGAACTCACGTATACGGTCGTATACCACCACTGTATCGTTCATCGAATAACCAATTACCGTTAGCAATGCAGCCACAAAAGCCTGGTCGATTTCAAGCGAGAACGGCAAAACACCATGCAACATCGAGAACAGCGCCAGTACCAACAGAACGTCATGGAACAACGCAATAACCGCACCCAAAGAGAACTGCCACTTGCTGAAGCGGAACGTGATATAAAGGAATATCAACAACAATGACAACGCAGTAGCTTTGAATGCTGAATTTCGGATGTCATCTGCCACATACGAACCCACCTTTGAGAAACTGGTGATGTGTGTACCACCAAAGTCATGCTTTTTAAATTCATCTAAAGAAACAGGTGTTAGGGAATTAATAGCCTCATGGATTTTAGCGGTAACCTTTTCACTCGCTTCAGAAGAATTGTCATCGATCATATAGGATGTAACAATATTGAATGAGTTTTTGGTATCTATGGCCTTAACAATTGGAACACCACCTGAGGACAAATTGGCTTCGATTGCATTACGCAAGGCCTCTACACTAACATTGGAATTTTCAGCAAATTGAACGTTGTAAGAGTATCCACCTTTGAAATCAACGCCAAGTTCAAAACCACGCGTGAAGTAAGATCCTATTCCGAGGGCTATCACTAACGAAGATACGATATAGGCATATTTACGCTTTCCTACCCAGTCATAGTTCACGTTTCTAAGTATGTTTGAAGACCAACGCTGGCTGAAGCTCACATTGTTGCCTCGATTCATCCACCATTCCATCAAGTATTGTACGAGAAATACAGCAGTAAACAAAGTACTCACAATACCAATAATCAAAACTACCGCAAAGCCTTTGATCGGTCCAAGACCAAAGTAGGCCATAACGAATGCAATGAGAAGGTTGGATATATTCGCGTCAAAAATAGCAGGATACGAATGTTTGAAACCATCCCTAACGGCCTCTAATAGCTTTTTACCCTCTGCGAGTTCCTCACGACATCTTTCATAAATAATCACGTTTGCATCTACCGCAGAGGCCATAGTCAATACGATACCCGCAATACCCGGAAGAGTAAGAACGGTACCATACGATGTAAGTGATCCGATGATGAAGAAAATGTTCACAATGAGTCCTACAATCGCAAGAACACCTGCGCTGCTGTAGTAAGTGCTCATTAGAAATATGATGGCCAGCAAACCAAGTCCAAGGGAAATCAAAGATTTGTTGATGTTGTCCTGACCAAGGGATGGACCCACAACGGACTCTTGGATGATTTTAGTTTTGGCAGGTAATTTACCAATCTGAAGGATGCGCGCAAAATCCTGGGCTTCTTCAATAGTGTAGTTGCCCGTAATCTGAGAATCGCCAGAAAGAATTGGCGAATTTACATTTGGAGCCGATACTACCTTATCATCAAGTACTACGGCAATTTGCTTTTTCTTGTCGTTGAAAGCCGCTGTAGTCATTTCTCCCCAGATTCTTGCACCTGTGGTGTTCATCTTGAGTGACACTGCAGCCTTACCTGTTTCGTCCGGACTCACAGAGGCATTGGTTACACATCCACCATCCAGACCTGCTCCATAACCGGAACCGCCTCTCTTGGCTTTCAGTGCGTAAAGTTCGTATGTAGAGCCTTCACCGTCGGTTGCATTTGCTTTTACAGGCTTCTGAGACCATGCAAAAACCATATCAGAAGGGAAGAAACCCTTTACGGCAGGCTTCTCAAGCCATTCGTTAATGTATTTGATTTTATTCTTGTCCGCAAGTCCCAATACAGCTGGTCCAAAAGCCAGCTGCCCATTGATTTGCAGATTAGAGAAAATTGGTCCGCGCTGTGCATTGGCTGAGGTATCCACTGTTGTGACAGACGAGGTATCACCTGCCATCATAGCCTTCGCCTTTGCATCGGCTGACTGAAGAGCAGGGAAAACACCCGGATCTGTAAGACGGTAAACATCCCAAAACTCTAGTTTAGCAGTCGCAGATAACATGTTGCGGGCTCTTTTCGGATTGTCAACTCCCGGTAATTCAACCACGATAAGGTCACGGGTAGCGTCGAGCGATACGTTTGGCTGGGTAACACCAAATTCGTCAATACGCTCTTTCAAGCGATCATATGTTGACTTTACAGTCTCATTTGCCTTCTGGCGAAGTACTCTGACAACTACATCGTCACCACTATCAAATTTAATATCATTGGAAAGTGATTCATTGCGGCTAAAAACGGAAGCCATCGGCTGTCCGTTTGATGCTGTCTTGAATTCCTTAGCGAAAATACTGATGTAATCGGAACCACCACCCTGGCTTAGGGTTGCAGAAGCCTTGTCCAATGCAGACACAAATGCTGGGTCTTTGCTGTTGTTACCCATTGTGCGAACAAATTCCTGTAGGTCAACCTGCAATACGACACTCATACCTCCCTTTAGGTCAAGACCGAGCGCCAGCTGTTGCTTTTTAAGGTCCTGATAAGTGTATTCTTTCAACCATTTTGTTCCGGCAATTTTTACCGTAGACATCGAATCCAGATATGCTGCTCTCGCAGCTTTGTAGTCTCCGCCCGCAGCTGCTACGCCGCTGGCATGGTTGTGTGCATTGCGTTCAACTGTGCTCGTTGGGTATGTCAATAGAAACTGACCTAGAAAAACAATCGCTAAAACAATTGCAAAAAAACGGATAAATCCTTTACCTTGCATCTCAAAATTTTTGTTTAAAATAACGGTTAAATTCAAGTAAGAAAAAAAAAATGTGACCTGCAGAGATGCAGCAATCAGACAATTTCTCCGGACAATCGGAGACAAAATTGTACCGGAAAAGAAATATTTCGCTGTCCGGCGACGACGCTGCTTCGCAAATCACTGTAATTGAACGACATAAGTATAATCACTCAATCGCAATTCACTGAGCATTCAAAAAACGTGCAAATATATAGCTTTTTACTCCAAATCTTAATTTTTGTTGCAGATTCTTTGAACTTATCTTAAAAATCAGAAATTGCCCGATTACCACCTCAAGAGGCTTCAGAATCAATATTTAAAAAAGAATAATGTGAATTTCCGTGTAAAATGTTAGGTGCTCGTCAAGAAGGTGAAGCGGAGATTGCTTCGGGTGAAAAATCAGTCCTTGTTCATGATTTTTGCCTGGTGATTGATAGATTCCTGATGCACTGCTGTTAACAGGGCCGAAATAAATTCGGTGCTAAGTCCTAGTCTGTCGCCCTGGATGACTGATTGCCTCAAAATTTCAGCCCAGCGTTCACTCTGAAATATAGAGATGTTGTGTGCTCTTTTGAAACTGCCAATTTTGTCAGCAATTTTCATTCGCTCGCCAAGGAGCTGCAATACCTCAAAATCAAGCTCATCTATCTGTTTTCTTAGGTGCTCCAGGTCAGTTTTCACAGACAAATCAGCTGCATTCTCCTCCCTAAGCACTAGTGAATTAATGATTTCTTTCCAGCGCATCGGAATAACCTGTTGTCTGCTGTCGCTCCAGGCATTGTCCGGATCGATATGAGTCTCCAGCATTATACCGTCAAAATTGAGATCCATCGCCTTTTGAGCGACAGACAACAACAACGTTCTGTTACCACAGATGTGACTGGGATCATTGATGATCTGGAGTTCGGGAAAACGAAGCATTAGCTCAAGAGGATATTCCCAGATGGGAATGTTCCGGAATTCAGTTTTGCGCTGACCTGAAAATCCGCGATGTACCGCAGCGATGCGACTCAATCCTGCATTGTATAGTCTTTCCAAGGCACCAATCCAAAGCTCAAGATCAGGATTTATGGGGTTCTTCACCATAACCGGCACGTCTGACCCTCGGAGCGCATCTGCTATTTCCTGAACGCTAAATGGATTCACAGTTGTTCGCGCACCAATCCACAGAATGTCTACTCCTGCCTCAAGCGCCTCATGGACTTGCTGCTGATTCGCTATTTCAGTGGTTGTTCTGAATCCAAATTCCGCCTTTACTTTTGAAAGCCATTTCAAACCCTCGCTGCCAACCCCTTCGAAGCTTCCCGGGCGCGTTCTTGGCTTCCAGATTCCGGCTCGAAATGCATCAACACCTCCAAGGGATGCAAGCTCTTCAGCGGTATTCATCACCTGACGTTCCGTCTCTGCTGAACAGGGGCCGGCGATCAGAATAGGTTTGTTTGATGATTCAAATACGCGCTGAAATTGCATGTCAAATTTGTTAATTCGAGGTAAATTTTGTCTGCGAATGTTATTTTAGTGCGCAAAATAATGGCGCATGAACTGAATTAACAAATAATCAGAACCAAAGTTTGAGCAACAAGTAACCAAACCCCTGTTGAAAAAAATGAGATCTGTTTTCTCTGTTGCAAACATTCGAAAACACCGAGCACCAGTTTTCTGACACCACCTGCAAAAGGGTCTTTTCTGATTTGAATTGCCAATTTAAGCGTATTTTTGCATCAAAGTGAAACTGATTATGCTGGAAAAAATACTATCTGAACTCCAACCAACAAAAACACTGCTGGTAGCCGTCTCAAAAACAAAATCTGCCGAAACCATCAGGGAATTCTACGATGCCGGACAACGAGACTTCGGTGAAAACTACGTACAGGAACTGACACTAAAGGCAGCCATTCTGCCGAAAGATATTCGCTGGCATTTCATAGGTCATCTGCAGTCCAACAAAGTCAAATCCATCGCTCCTTTCATACATCTGATTCATACAGTGGACAGCCTTTCCCTGCTCGCAGAGATAGACAAACAGGCACGTAAGTACAACAGGGTTATCAACTGCCTGCTGCAGTTCAAAATCAATGAAGAGGA
This sequence comes from Lewinellaceae bacterium, assembly GCA_947459655.1. Lineage (GTDB taxonomy): Bacteria > Bacteroidota > Bacteroidia > Chitinophagales > Saprospiraceae > CANHEE01. Next base: position 14,756 of record CANHEE010000013.1, on the reverse strand, counting down.
GACCAAATCCGGACTGCCGGAATCTGAAATTGCAAATTTCTTTGACTCGGAAATTTTCAGGCAAGCTAAACACGTAAGGCTGGTTGGGGTTATGGGAATGTCTACTTTTACTGATGACAACAATCAGATAACCAATGAGTTTCGGAAACTTAGGTCACTTTTTGAAATGGTTCGTTCAAAGTATTACCCAGATGATGAGGAATTCCGGGAAATTTCCATGGGTATGTCAGACGACTACAAAATAGCCGTAAAAGATGGCTCAACCATGGTAAGGGTTGGAAGTCTACTTTTTGGCAAAAGGTAAAGACGACCATTTCCATCATCGTAATTGCTGCATTTACAATACCTTTTTTGATACTGCCGCAAAGGCTTTAGAACCAACAGCAGTTCTGTGTAAGAGCAGTCACTTGATTGTATTTTGAACTTCTATTTACAGTAAATAGCCTACATCTTTTCGCCATACACATTCATTTTCGCTACACTATACTAACTTTGCAGCACCAATTATGTAAACCGCATGAGAACGCTCAGTAAAACAGTCAGTTACATTTTTCACCCACTAATGATGCTGACTTTCATCGTCAGTGTACTATTACTCATTAATCCCTATCTGTTCGGGAAAAACAGCATTGAAGAGGGCTGGTGGGTAATATTGCAAGTGTTCCTGACCACCTTTGCTATGCCTGCAGTAGCTGTTCTGATGATGAAAAGACTTGGACTGGTTCAGTCGCTTGAAATGGAAGAGCGTACCGAACGTATCATTCCGTATATCAGCAGTGGCATTTTTTACATCTGGGTTTACATGAGTGTAAAGAACAATAGTACATTCCCGATAGTGTTTGATATTGCAGTACTCGGTGCGACTATTAGCCTTTTTCTCGCTTTTTTTTTCAATAATTTCACTAAAATCAGTGCTCATGCAACCGGAGTAGGTGGTCTACTGACCATTACCCTGGTAATCATGCACTGGTTCTCGTACAGCAATTTTTTTTGGGGACCTCAGCGGATGGAAATTCCTGTTTACTGGATTCTAGTGACCAATATTTTCATATCAGGTCTTGTATGCAGTTCGAGATTACACCTCAATGCCCACAATTTCAGAGACATTATTCAGGGTCTGCTAATTGGCGTTGCAGGCACTGCTCTGGCAGCCTGGTGGATCCTATAGACATGCTTATCTAAGAGGCGGGAATGAATTTCCTCATCAATTCAACTGCTCTTTTCACTGCCGATATGTCGGGGAAATAATCACTTTTAAACTTCCGGCTTTGCTCCTTCTCACCCGTATCTTCTACCTCAACAGAAGTTGGCTTCAATCCAATTTGCTGGACTGAGACACTGCCAGTCTGCACAGTATTTAAAAATACAAATGCACAGAAACTGATGACGGCAACTGCAACCATGGCCGGAAACTTGATATTATTTAATCTCTTACTCATCATTCGTGCGGAATATTTATTACTCCGATAGAGTGGAAAACAAGTAAAATGGTTGCTTGTTCAGATGAGATAAATACTGACCATTTCATTTTACTCCTATTAAAACACTATTTTTTCTCTCCTTTGGGTCTCGGAAGGACTTTCCTTGTCAGCATTTCATCCCGCATGGCCGTATGGTAGACAAAAGTTGCAATTACAGCTGAGCATTGCATCAAATCAGCCTTCTGGATTCTATCGTAGGTGTCCATATTCGTGTGGTGCGTTTTGTTGTCATAGTCCATTTCATCTTGAATGAACTGAAATCCGGGCAACCCAACCTCCTCAAAAGGAAGGTGATCAGTGCCTCCTGTGTTTCGTGCGGTGACAGTAGTAGCACCCATATCGTAAAAAGGCACTAACCAGGATTCGAAGATCGGACGCAGTGCATCATTGCCCTGCAAATATATTCCCCTGATTTTCCCACCACCATTGTCCAGATTGTAGTACGCTGAAAGCAACTTGTGCTCTGGTTTGAGGGTCATGGTTTCAGGATCGGCAAAATGATTTTTTACATAACCTTTGGAGCCGAGTATCCCCTGCTCTTCTCCACTCCACAGTGCAATGCGTATGGTTCTTTTTGGTGACAGGTTAAGCACCTTTATTATCCGCATAACTTCCATCATCACGGCGCATCCGGCAGCGTTATCTGTTGCACCCGTGGCGGCATGCCATGAGTCGAGGTGGGCACCAATCATGACCACTTCATTTTTCAGATTTTTGTCGGTTCCCGGGATTTCTGCAACAACATTGTATTGTATGGTATCCTTGAGATTGAAACTCGTCTTAATATCAAGTTCCAGTTCCATTGCTTTGTCAGCAGCTGAAAACCGTACCAATCTCGCGACATGCTCGGCCGACATCTCCAACTCAGGAAGCGACGTTTTGGCAGATGTAGCGTACGATGCTCCATTGGAGGTGTAGTATGTACCCATACTATTTCCCCTTGTCGAGATTACAGCGACTGCTTTTTCTTCCATCAAAAAATCATTTCTTTTTTGGCGTATACGGCTGGCAGCCCTATACTTTGCACGATCAAAAGCCGCTCCACCCTCTTCACTAAATACCTTATCACTAAGGTACAATTTATGCAACTCTTCATCGGTATATCGTCTGAACTCGGGTTTGGTTCCCGGTTTGATTTCGGTATTGGCGTCAATAACCACGATTTTCCCTTCCAGCTTTCCCTTGTATTTGTCAAAATCCTCTTCGGCCTCGATTTTCACAACGACAACTGGGGCTGTGACCAATCCTCCTGTACCGGGTGTCCAGGCCTTTGGCGTTGCACTAAGTGCCTGATAATAAGGTTTGGTCATGGCAACATAAGACTTCTGGATTTCCCATCCCTTACCAAATGTACCCCAGGCTTCGGCTCCTGCATTTACCGCACCAAGTTCATTCAGCTGCCTGATGGCCCAATCCTGAGAATTTTTCAATCCTGCAGAACCAGTCAGCCTAGGACCAATTACATCGGTAAGATTAAAAAGGTAGTCCATAACTTTTGATCGGTTGAATGCCTCATCTTTTATGCGGGTGATCACCTGTAAATCGACTTTTTCCTGCTGCGCAGAGGCATGGCAGATAAAAATCAAAGCGAAAAATGCGAGAAGAAATGTGATGCGTTTGTTCATTTTGTACTTTATTATGAGGAAAAATTGTGCTTATGTATTCGGCAGACAAAGATGCGATTTTTTTTACAACCTGCTATGCATCTAAGCAATTTCGCTTGAGCGAGCATCTTTTTAGGCAGACATGACTTTTCCCAAGAAAAAAGCTCCGGTTTTGCTGAAAACCGGAGCCAAAACTGCTCATTATTTACTCATCACTTATATTTTATCTTATTGTCTCTCCCTCGCATTAACGCACAGAATTGGTACTTCTATAGTATTCATCCAGTATTTTTTCATCTGCGAGCAGCTTGATGATATCATGGGTAGTAACGATACCAACCAATTCGCCGTCGCTAACCACCGGAAGGGCGTGAAAGCGATTTTCCTTGAAAATATTAACTGCCACATCTATCCTATCTTCGGGCTCAAGTTTTGCCAGACCCTCTGTCATGATATCGGCAGCTTTGGTCTGTAAAAGACGCCTTTCCTTGATGTACTTCTCTTCGTATCCATCTACCCCTCGAACATAGTGCGAAAAATCTGAATAGCTGATAATTCCAACAATATGCTTCCCAATCACAACGGGAATATGGTGAATCCGATGCTTTTCAAAAATATCCTTTACAGCATTAAGATTGTCATCTGCTTTAACGGTAAGCAAATCTGTACTCATGATTGATGAAACTGGTGCAATTACGTTCATTTTTAAGTCTTTTTAATTTTAATAATGATGCAAGTTATGCCCGTTCACCAAAGCAAAATATGACCTGAATCAGCCTATCCAATGATTATTTACCTGGTAAGCCTGCATTTCCACTACACAAGTGAATTTCATGATTTTGCTGAGCAAATGGAGAAAATGGCAGGTGCTTTTCAACGTATACACTTCTGAAAATGAGAAAAATACCAAGCGCAAGCGATGTGAGCGGATAAATTTTCTTCAATCTGTTTCGCAGCGTAATTCCGGCAAAGTGACCGAAAACGGAAACAAATACCAGGGCTGGCATGACACCAAGCCCAAAGAAAAACATGTAAAGGACAGAATTGACCAGATTGCCAAACGATGATGCACCTAAAATGGCAATGTAAACCAGTCCGCAAGGCAATAGTCCGTTCAGAAAGCCTATGGAGAACAAGGCTGTATTTGTGTTTCTATGAATAAAATTACCTATCCTGTTTTTCAAATATCCCATCTTCTGCTCAAGGTAGAACAGCAAATTGAATTTGCCACTAAGGCTCCCTATTCCAAGCAAAAAAAGCAATAGACCGAGCAGCATGTTGTAGCTTTTCTGCATCCCCAGTAGTGTTATACCTTCGCCCATTGCACCAATCATCATCCCCAATACCACATATGCACTTATTTTTCCGGACTGATAGATAAAATGCCCCACCCAGCGAGCGACATTGCTATGCGGTGATAGCGGCAAGGAGAGTGCTATCGGGCCACACATGCCGATGCAGTGAAAACTACCTAAAAATCCGATAATAAATGCCGAATAAATCATGCGCGAATGTATTCAGGGTAAAACCAAATAGTATTCCTGATAGTATTGCCTATCCATTGCTGACCAGGACAGCTGCGCATTATACCTGCCATTTTTCCCCTCTGGAATGACCATCGTCTGACTGCCCTGAGTATCAAGTTGTACCGGAAGTTCAAAATCGCCACCTTTGTCTGAGGGTTTATAAAATTTCACCTTCCCGGCCGGCTTGAAGATCATCAGTTCAGAGGGAAAACTCAGAACGACTGTTTTACCGTCGGTTCTCATTTCCGGCTTTTTTGCAAGTGCAACGGTATTGCTCACTGCTTTTATGCGTGAATCATATTTCAACTCTTCACCATAGTAGTCATCAGCCACAAGATCCAAGGTGTGAAATGTGCTCCTGATGACCAAAAAAAGTATTCCAACAACAAAAAAGGAGTAAAAAATAAATATTCGGATTCCCCAGTTCATTTGATTTTATTGAATGTGTACATAATTATCCCGGTCCGATAAAATTGGTTTTAATCTCTTTCATTTTTTTACCGGCGGCATATATTCCAATTTTCAGTTCAGTATTTCTCTTATGAAGTGCAGAAAGCGGCATAATGATGAAAACCTCCCCTACAGCATAATCACCTTTTTCTGCATGAAGAGCATGATTACCAATCATTTGTATGCGCGCATCTGGCTCACCCTCCACTTTCAGGTCAAAACCGAGTGCAAAATGTGATTTATTTAAAATCTTAACATTGTACAAGTTGCTGATATTTTGGCTATCAATTTTCTGATACATGATTCCCGGCGTCCGCAGAAATGTACCATCAACAGCACTTCGATTCATAAACAATCTTAAAAAAGTACCGGACAAAAGGAGTAAAACCACCGTGTATCCGATCATTCTCGCAGTAAACCTGAAAGGCTTTTTCTCTCTTATGTTGAGTTCAGAAGCGTATCGGACCAACCCCCTTGGTTTATGGATCTTGTCCATTATTTCATCGCAGGCATCATTGCAGGCTGTACAATTTATACATTCCAGTTGGGTGCCGTTTCGGATGTCTATACCCGTCGGGCAAACCTTTACGCACAATCCGCAATCTATACAATCGCCTTTTGCGCTGCTTGCGAGGCCGGTTTCACGGCTATCGGAAAGTGATTCGGCTTTGATTTCTTTGGACAGCTTGCCACGTGGTTCGCCGCGGACATAATCATAGGCAACCACAATGGATTTGTTGTCAAGTAAAACGCCCTGCAATCTTCCGTAAGGACAAATGAGAATACAAACATTTTCACGAACGTAGGTATAAACAAAAAAGAAAACCAGCGAGAAAAACAGCAGTCCGAAAAACAACCCTTTGTGCATGGTAATGGGTTGCACAATTATTTTCCCAAGTTCATCAATTCCCAGTATATAGGAAAGAAACATATTTGCAATCAGGAAGGAGATAATGAAAAATATGCTGTATTTGAATACTCGTTTACCAGTTTTTTCAGCGTCCCAGGCTCTGTTCTTCAGTCTTCTCTGTTCATTGGCATCTCCATCAATCCAATACTCTATTCTTCTGAAAACCATTTCCATAAAAATGGTCTGCGGACAAATCCAACCACAAAACAGGCGACCGAAAATAGCCGTAAACAAAACAATAAAGACCATAAAGGTAAGCATGGCCAATCCGAAGAGTGGGAAATCCTGGGGAAGGAACAGCGTACCAAAAAATATAAATTTTCCCTCAATGACATTGAAAAGGAACAAAGGTTCACCATCGCATTTCAGGAAAGGCAAACCAAAAAAAATGAGTAAGAAAAAGTAACTGAGGTATTTGCGGTAATTATAAAACCTTCCGGAAGGTTTCTGAGGGTAAATCCACAACCTCTTTCCTCTCTGATCGGCCGTACTGATGTGGTCCCTGAACTGATCCTGATCGGTTAAATGTACACTCATCGCTAATTAAATCTAGGCGTGGGTTTTGCTGATGAATTTTCGATTAAATGGAAGCACATCTCCCACCTAGTTACAAAATTATAAATGCCTTGATGCCGATAAGATGACCACGATTTTTGTATGCGCTGATCTTTCTCATGAGTACAAAACAGGCACCTTAATCAAACAAAATCAACAATAATACTACTTCAAAAAGCAAAAAAGGGCTGCCCCGCGTTTCCGCAGTTCAGCCCAAGACTTAATTATGAAAACTACTACTTCTTACTTCACATTTACTGTCGGAGCATTCTGATCTTCTGTAACAGTAGTCACCTCAGTATATAGCTCACCTTGAGGAGCCTTTGCTCCCGGCGGATTTGTACCATGCATCGACTTAATGTAGCTCGCCACCTTTTGAATATCTGAAGGCATAATGTCATTTTTCCAGGACTTCATACCTTTTGCTTCTACCCCGTAGGTAATGGTCTTGTACAGTGCAGACATTGAACCACCGTGAATCCAATAGTCGTCAGCGAAATTTGGACCTACACCTCCCTGACCTTTGTCGCCGTGACATGCCACGCAATTGACTTTGTATATGTTTGCACCTGCCTGAAGACTGGCCACATCGGTCAGCAGAGCCACATTGTTTTCGTCAATTGTATTTGCCTGCTTATCCAGATATGCAGCTTTTAGTACCGCCGCTTCGGCCATGGCAACTTCATATTCCTGTTTTGGATTGGGGCCCCAGGCCGAGAAGTGGTAGAGGTAGATGTAAGCAACTCCGAAGATGATGGTAGCATTGAACATGAAAAACAACCACGGTGGCATCCTGTTGTCGAGCTCCACAATATTGCCGTCGTAGACATGATCCTGCATTCTGAGGTCAGCCTCTTTCTCCATCGGTTTGAGACCACTCAGTTTCTGCCAGATAGCATCCAAGCTGAACGACGGCTCCTGAGTAGTTTCCAATTTGCTGGGTGGATAAAGGATGTCTAGGAAAACGCGGACATTCTTCAGCAGGTATGTAAGGATCAACAATTCGATAACAATCACTAATGCCAGCAAAGTGTAGAGCATTATTGATGGCAATTCAACGGACTTCGCAACAGGTTCGGCTGCCATAACCAGCTGAGAAAAAAGCAGAAAAAACCCAACAAGGGCAGTGACATTTTTTTTAGTGGCAGCCAACACTGTGACACTTAGTCCTTTCAAAACATTCACAACAACCAGTATGGTAACCAGTAACAGCACTGCCACGGTGACTAAAACATACGGCAACCACTCAAGATTGATTTTCGTTAGCACCGATTTTTCTGCAGTCTCCTGTCCAAAGCTGTTGAAACCGGACATCAAGAATAAAACAACTAGGATGATCTTGTGATGCATATTCCAATTTTTCATTTTTGGAAAATAATATTTAATGTTAAAAATTATTTCAAAGGGATATTTTCCAGCTCCTCGATATCTCTTTTTCTGACCTTGATCACATAAACAAGCAGTACAATAAAAAAGAGTAGAAAAACCAGCATCGACAGCATGGGATAAATTTCAATCCCAGCAATAGTTTCAAGATAATGTCTGAACTTCATTTCGTTTCAGTTGGTAATTTTTACGATTTAAAAACATTTTAATGTGCCTTAATATCTGTTCCGAGGCGCTGCAGATAGGCAATCAGCGCAATAATTTCTTTATCGCTACTCGTATTGACACCGTTTGCTTTCAGATCAGTTGCAATTAGATTGGCCTGAGCCTGCAGCTCTTTGTTGGCAATCAATTCGTACCCATTTTCGTAAGGAACACCAATGGTTCGCATCGCATTTATTTTTGCAACAGTGTTGGAGGTATCAAGTGGCTGATCCAGCAACCAGGAATAACGAGGCATAATTGACCCGGGCGACATTGATGAAGGATCATCCATGTGGTTGTAGTGCCATGCATTTGGGTACTTTCCACCAATGCGATGCAAATCTGGTCCGGTCCTCTTGGATCCCCACTGGAATGGGTGATCGTAAACAAACTCACCGGCTTTGGAATACTCTCCATAACGCTCCGTTTCTGACCTGAATGGACGAATCATCTGAGAATGACAGGTGTAACAACCCTCACGAATGTAGATATCGCGACCCTGCAGTTCAAGCGGTGTATAGGGTTTTACCGACGAAATGGTGGGAATATTGGTTTTTACCAGAAAAGTAGGCACCATTTCTACTATACCGCCAATCAAAATAGCAACAAGACTGAATAACAGCATCTGAAGTGGGCGACGCTCGAAAACCCTGTGCCAGAATTCCTTCTCGTGACGAACAAATGGCTCCAAAGCAGGGGCTTCCGCGGCTTCATCCTGCACAAGAGTTCCTGATTTGACTGTTTTAAACAGGTTGTAGATCATTACCGTAAATCCAATCAGGTATAGCGTTCCACCTATTCCCCTCAGCGCGTATAGCGGCTTCAAAACAGTAACTGTCTCAAGAAAATTAGGGTATTTCAGCATTCCCGCAGATGTAAATTCCTTCCACATCATGGCCTGAGTCCAGCCGGCCCAGTACATGGGAATGGCGTAAATCAAAATTCCAAGCGTTGCAATCCAGAAGTGAAAATTAGCCAGTCTTTGCGAATACAAGCTGGTTTTAAAAATCCGTGGCAACATCCAGTACAACATACCAAAGGTCAGAAAACCATTCCACCCCAATGCACCAACGTGAACGTGTGCAACAGTCCAGTCTGTAAAGTGACTGATTGCATTGACTGATTTTAGCGAGAGCATCGGCCCTTCAAAAGTAGCCATACCATATGCTGAGACAGCCACCACAAAAAATTTCAGTACAATGTCATCCCTGACCTTATCCCATGCCCCGCGAAGTGTCAGCAATCCGTTGACCATGCCCCCCCATGAAGGTGCAATCAGCATCACAGAAAAAACCACACCCAGTGATTGTGCCCAGTTTGGCAATGCGGTATATAAGAGGTGATGTGGCCCAGCCCAGATGTACAGAAAAATGAGAGACCAGAAGTGTACGATAGACAGTCGGTAAGAAAACACTGGACGATCGGCTGCTTTTACCAGGAAATAATACATCAGGCCCAGATAGGGAGTTGTAAGAAAAAAAGCCACCGCATTGTGGCCATACCACCACTGCACGAGCGCATCCTGAACACCTGCATACAAAGAATAGCTTTTAAACAAAGTAACCGGTATCTCGATTGAGTTAACAACGTGTAAAACGGTAACCGTTACCCAGGAGGCGATATAAAACCAGATTGCCACATATATGTGCCGTTCGCGACGTTTGATCAGCAGCCCGAACATATTGATACCAAAAACTATCCAAACCAGTGCAATGAGAATATCGATTGGCCATTCAAGTTCTGCATACTCCTTACCGGTGGTTATTCCTAACGCCAAACTCAGCGCTGCAAGAACAATAATCAACTGCCAGCCCCAGAAATGAATCTTCCCAAGCAGATCACTGTACATTCTTGCCTTACAAAGTCTCTGCATGGAATAGTATACACCTGCAAAAATGGCGTTGCCAACAAAAGCAAAAATGACCGCATTCGTGTGAATAGGTCTGATTCTTCCAAAACTCGTATACGACAAATTAAAATTCAAAACAGGAAACGCCAGCTGAAAAGCGGCTATTACGCCCACAAGCATACCTACTGCACCCCAAAGGACAGTTGCAAATGCAAAGTCCCGTACAATACGATTGTCGTAGTAAAATTTTTCCAAGCGCATATTCTATTAAAATTGAATTAGTTTAACGTTTTTCTCCTTCTTCATCGGCAACTGTATCATCGAAGAGCACCCTCACTGATGGCGTGTAGTCATCCTCAAACTGGCCATCCCTGACCGACCATAAGAAAGCGGCCAAAAAACCAACTGCCACAACAAGACTCACCGCAATAAGCACTACAATTGCACTCATAAACTACTTTAATTATAGTCACAAAATTATATTCTGTAACATCGAGTCAGAATGACGATGGTTAGCATGGTCTCTGACATTAGTCATGTAATCCGATCCGTCGGGCAGCCAGATTACTTGCCAGCGTGGTAAAAAGAATTACAGTTACTGAACTTACCGGCATGATCACAGCGGCGAACAGTGGAGACATGGTACCCTGAACAGCGAAGTACATACCGACAATATTGTAACAGAAGGAAATCAGAAAACTGCCCTGCATTACTTTCACGCCATATCTCGAAAGCATCAGAAATTTGTCCAGCTTTTCAAATTTTCTGGCATCCAGAATAGCATCACAGGCAGGAGAGAAATGATTAATGTTTTCGGAAATAGCAACGCCTACAGCTGCCTCTTGTAGTGCTCCGGCATCATTGAGCCCATCGCCAATCATCATCGGCCGCAGACCTTTACTATTTAATTCACTGATAAACTGCAATTTAGCGGCTGGAGATTGTTTAAAATGCATCTTATCGCCTTCCCGAAAATAGTGCAACAGATTTACTTTTTCACTCTCATTGTCGCCCGAGAGCAAATACATGTCGTAGCGCGACTTTAAGCCATGCAGCAGTTTGGAGAAGCCATCGCGATAGGCCGTTCTGATACTGAAATATCCGCGCATTTTTCCGTCAATAGATAGAAAAACACAACTCTCACCCTTTTCAGTGCGGTGTTCTAATGTACCGGCTGCGAACTTTTCTGAGCCTAGTATGATGTCATGACCATCCGCTTTTCCACTGATTCCCGCCCCGCTTTTTTCGCTATAATCTTCCGTTTCAATCAATTCAGCTTGCGGAAGACTATCAAATACTCTTCGGCTAAGTGGGTGGACAGAGTGCCTAGACAAAGACTTAACCAGTACATTCTCGTGTTCAGTGAATGGTTCGCCAATGAATTCCACGTGTGCAGCATCAGGCTTGGTGAGCGTGCCAGTTTTGTCAAATACCAGCGCATCTGTTTGATTGATTAGCTCTACTACATTGGCATTTTTCAGATAAAAACCATGTTTTCCTAAAATTCTGACAATGTTTCCGAGTGTAAAGGGAGATGACAATGCCAGGGCGCAGGGACAGGTAATGATTAACACAGAGGTAAAGGCTGACAACGCACGAGTGGGATCAAAAATCATCCAGTAACCCATGGCCATGAAGCTGATCAGTAAAATGACCGGCGTAAAATAATAATGGCTGATGTGATTGGCGAGTGCAGTCGTATCCCTTGATGTTTTGGTTTTGAAAATGTCGCTGTTCCACAACTGCGTCAGATAACTTTGAGAAACCGGCTTGACAACTTCAACCTCAAGGGAGCTACCCATCTGCCGGCCGCCGGCAAATATCATCGCTCCATTTTCATGCCGCACCGGCGTCTGTTCTCCAGTGACAAAACTATAGTCTATATTGGCATCACCTCTGACCAGTATGCTGTCGGCAGGAATCAGCTCCATGTTGCGGATAAGCAATCTGTCCCCCGTTTTAACTTCAGAAACCGGCATACTCCGCCAGTTTCCGTCGATATTTATCATGGCACTTATTGGAAAATAGGATCTGAAGTCATGCTCAAAGGAAATGCGGTTGTAAGATTTGTTCTGGAACATTCGTCCGACCAGCATAAGAAAAACCAGACTTGCCATGGTATCAAAATAACCTGCTCCTGTCTGGCTCAGAATTTCGTATAAACTGCGAAAAAACATAACCAGAATACCCAGTACAATTGGCACATCTATGTTTAAAAAACGCTGCTTCAAGCCATTCCATGCCGAAACGAAGAAGTCCTGTGCGCTAAATAGTAGTACCGGAAGCGCAAGTCCCAGATTGAGAAATCCGAAAAGTCGGTGATTCGATGCTTCAAGTGTAGCGTCCAGTCCAAGGTATTCAGGAAAACTGGCAAGCATTATATTCCCGAAACAAAAAAAGGATACTCCCAACTTCATGTAGTAAGCTTTCATAGGATTGCTGACCGCTTTTTTGTTCAGACTTGCGAAATTGAATTCAGGCTCATATCCGATTTTACTCAGCAATTCTACCAGCTCCCTGAGGGATATTTTATTTTCATCAAAATCAATGGTCGCCTCTCGTTTAAGAAAATTTATCTGAGATTTAATGATTCCGGGATGTAGTTTATAAAGTGCCTCCAGCAGCCAGATGCACGAACTGCAATGAATCAGAGGAATCTGAAGCACTACCCGCGTCCGCTTTGCATCAGAAAAAACAATCATTTTTGACCTGACATTCGTGTCGTCCAGGAAGCCAAAGTACTCAGCCGGAGTACTCTCTTTCCTGTTTACTCCTGGATTTTCATTGAGACAATAGTATTGTCCAAGATTGCTGGAGGACAAAATATCATATACCGTCTGGCAACCTTTACAACAAAAAATATGGTCCTGAAAAGCAATAAACTCACGATCAGCGGGTTGTCCGCAGTGATAACAAGTGTGGGTATCGATTTTTGTTTCTGGTTTTAGTGTAGCAATCAAAGTCATAATGCGGTCTATATGAAACAGTGTTCGTGTAGTTCAGGGATAATCACGTTATTAAATCCTTTCTCTATCAATCTTTTTCTGAATTCATCTTGAACAATTGGCTCACCATGCACTATGAAAAAATGTGTGACCAAAGCAGGATCAATTGGGGAAAGAAACCGGCAGATTTCCCCAAAGCAGGATCAATTGGGGAAAGAAACCGGCAGATTTCCTCATAGTCGGCATGTGCACTAAAAGAGTGCAGGATGGTCACGTTCGCCCTTACTTTCCTTATTTTTCCGAAGATTTTCACCTCCTCTACCCCGCTCATCAGTATGCCGCCCAATGTTGAAGCCTCGCAGTAACCGATAATCAGTACTGTATTCCTGCTATTTCCAATTGTGTTGGCAATATGATGCCTGACTCTGCCAGCATCAGCCATACCTGATGCTGATATAATGATGCAAGGTTCATCATTGTCGTTTAGCGCTTTGCTTTGCTCAACACTGGCTATAAATTTTAATCCACGAAAAGTAAAAGGATCGCTGTCCTCCACCATCAACTCCTGAACGTTCTGATTGAAGCATTCGGGATGGGACCTAATTACTTTTGTCGCCTCAGTGGATAGCGGACTGTCCACATACACTGGAATGAGAGGTATTTCATTGTTGTTGAACAGATTATTCAAGGCGTACAATACCTCTTGGCAGCGACCAACGCTGAATGCAGGAATTACCAGCTTTCCACCTTTTTCTACACAGGTCTCCAAAACGATATTCTTCAGCTGCGACATCGCGGAATCAGTACTGTCATGCAGACTATTGCCGTAAGTGCTTTCGCATATCACTATCTCAGGTTGGGGTACAGGTTTGGGTGAATTCAGTATGCTGTTGTGGTAGCGACCCAGATCGCCCGTGTAGAGTAATTTTGTGGTCAGTTTATGATCTCTCACATCTAGAAATACAGTTGCCGATCCGAGAATGTGGCCAGCATCCCTGAATGTTAGCGTTATTTCTTCATCAATTTTCAAAGGAAAATCGTAGTCAACCATTTCAAATAGTGCTACGGTTTCATCCACATCTTGCCTTCTATAAAGGGGCTGAGGTAATTTTTGTTTGTCCTTTTTGTGACGCCTCTTGTGCTGAAAAAGAATATCGTATTCCTGAATATGCGCGCAATCGTACAACAGCAGCGTTGCCACATCGGCAGTAGCACGTGTACAGTAAATTTTACCCTTAAAACCCTCTTTAACAAGTTTCGGTAAAAGACCTGAGTGATCAATATGTGCATGAGTCAAGATGACATAGTCAATCCCCGCCGGTTCAAATCCAAAATGTGCATTCAGCGCCCCAGCAACCTTTCGGCGCCCCTGAAACATGCCACAATCAAGAAGCACATTCCTGCCGCTGTCCAAGGTCAGAAGAAATTTACTTCCCGTGACTGTCCGCGCCGCGCCGTGAAACGATATTTCCATTCCTAAATATTGATGAATAACTACGGATTGGTAGTTATTCCCGCAAAAATGAATCAATCCTGTTTTTGTCGGGATGATGCTCATCAGAAGGCAGATTGATGATTATCATATAGGAATATTTCCACTATCGCCTTTTCGATGTTAAAAAATTTTGATAACGGAGAACAGAAATTCAAGACAACTATTTTTGCAGAGTATCGTTATTCTTACTGACACAAAAAAAATGTTATGATCCGCAAATTGTTGTTCTGGTCAATCATCCTGATAACTGCTATTTTGGTATACAATCGTTACTGGGGTGACAGCTCCGAAAAGGAGAAATCACAAAAAGTCTTCGGCGAGGCAAAAGAACTTTTTCATTCAGTCGCAGAT
>CANHEE010000012.1 GCA_947459655.1 Lewinellaceae bacterium | reverse complement strand
CAGAAAGAGATAAAACTTGAACTGAGACAAAAGTACGCTATTGGAGGTATTTTTCTCTATGTTGCGTCAACGATTTTTGTTGTTTACATGGGTTTTGTCAAAATACAGCCCAAAGAGTGGAATGTTCTTTACTGGATTATCGCGCTGTTTGCATCCATAAATGCCGGTGCAAGAAGTTTCTCTCAGGAAAGCGGCTACAGGCAATTGTACTTTTACCAGGTAGCCAATCCAACGGCCATTCTGCTTTCAAAGATCATTTACAATACCATTCTGCTCTCGCTGCTTAATCTTTTGATTTGGGTGCTATTGGGCTTTATCATGGGCAGTCCTGTAAGGGACAACGCTGCTTTTTTGACGGCGCTTTTGCTGGCCGGCTCAGGACTTGCCATTACACTGACTTTCATCTCTGCCATTGCTTCAAAAGCGTCGAACAGTGCCACATTGATGGCCATTCTCAGCTTTCCGGTCATCATTCCGGTTCTGTTGACGCTGGTAAAATACTCATCAGGAGCGCTTGGGTTGATTACCGATACCGGAGAATGGAAAGATGCGGGAATTCTGCTGGCCATTGATGCGATATTGCTCAGCCTCTCATTTGTGCTTTTCCCTTTCCTTTGGCGCGATTGAAAAATAACTTACCGGGAGCAAGCAAAAAAGCAAAGGGCCTTTTGGCGGAATAGCCTTTCGAACAATAATCATTACTCATTAAAAATTATTTTCAGGTGGAATACAGAAGATTGGGAAATTCGGGATTACAGGTCAGCGCATTGTCATTGGGCAGCTGGTTGACTTTCGGAAAGCAAATTGGCGATGATGTCGCCGAAAGGCTCATGGCCATTGCCTACGACAATGGCGTCAATTTTTTTGATAACGCGGAGATTTACGCTCGCGGCAAATCAGAAATTGTGATGGGTAATATTCTTAAAAAAATGAACTGGCCCAGAAGCAGCTATATCGTTTCCTCAAAAGCATTTTTTGGGTATGAATCGGGGTTGCCTAACCAGACCGGCCTCAGCCGAAAGCATCTCGTTGAGGGCTGTGAAGCCGCACTAAGGCGTCTGCAGGTGGACTATCTTGATCTTTACTTTTGTCACAGACCGGATAAAAATACGCCAATTGAAGAGACCGTCTGGACGATGAATCAGCTCATCCAGCAGGGTAAGGTTTTGTATTGGGGAACGTCAGAGTGGTCTGCTCAGGAAATCATGGAAGCGCACATGATCGCCCGTGAATACAGGCTAATAGGGCCAGTTATGGAGCAGCCCGAGTACAATATGTTTAATCGCAGAAAGATGGAAAAAGAATTCCTGCAGATCTTTAAGACGGTCGGTTTGGGAACCACCATCTGGTCGCCTCTTGCATCGGGCGTTTTGACCGATAAGTACCTGGGTCAGTTTCCTGAAGGCACTCGTCTTGGTATAGAAGGCATGAATTGGCTGAAGGAAAAATCGGTCACGGTGGAGCGGTTGGAAAAAGCCCGCAGGCTCAATAAACTCGCCCATGAAATGGGCCTTTCGCTTCCCGTGATGTCTATCGCATGGTGCCTAAAGAATCCGAATGTCAGTACAGTTATTCTGGGTGCGTCCAAGCCGGAGCAACTGGAAGAAACCCTAAAATCGCATGAAGCCCTTCCAAGACTGACGCAGAAAGTGATGGACCGCATCGACCAGGTTCTTAAGAATAAACCAGTTCTACCGGATTACTAGGAATTCGCTTTACATCATACCAAAGTTATGGTGCGCCGGCTCTTTTTCTGAATTCATTCATCTGTGTGCACAGCGTAAAGTGAGTCATTGCTCCAGCCATGTGTGTAGTGCTTCTGCCGAGGTCCAGTTTGAACTGTTTGACTTTGAATCCGAAGCCGTATGAAAAGCCGGTCAGACTGCGGTAGGGTGACACGTTCATCTCCCGTTTAAGCAGGTGACTGTAACCAAGTCGGATGCTGAAATTCTCTTTTTTACCCAACAAAAACTCAGCTCCAAGCGTAAGGTGGCGTCCAAAGTTGTCCAGGATCTGAACGAACTTTGGACTTTCCTTCAGCGGTTGGCCGAGAAAGTCTGTTTGTTTTACTGCATTCGGGTCTTTATAAGTGATATTCCAGCTTTCCAGGTTTCTGTAGGTCAGGCTATATTGAAGTGGGAGGTGTTTTAGCCTTTTTACCAATCCTGCCTGAAGTTCGAATGGCAGTTTCCCCTTTGATTCTCCGGTGTAGGTGCTCAGTTGTGTACCAGCATTTCTCGCGACGATTCCGATTGAAAACCTTCTTGCTTTACTATGGTACATTGCGCCCACGTCACTGCTGAGCCCAGATGAGGAGTATTGCTCGAGTGCTGAGTGTAGGTATTTGAAATTCAGTCCGATGCTCCAGTGCTCATTTAATGTACGTGCTGCACCGATTGCAAAGCCCAGATCCTGACCTTTAAAGCTGCCCAGCGTATTTGAAAATTGGTCTGTTTCCTGGAAAGTGCCGTAATTCATCATCTGGACGGCACCGTGAAAAGTCATGCCCGTTTTCTTGATCTGCTGTGCGAAACCTACGTATCCGGAACCGATTCCGCTGAAAAGGATGTCGTAATTGAAACTTATTTGACCGGACATGTTTTCATGCAGCACTGCAGGATTGAACCATGCGATGGTTACATCCTTGTCGTGCATGCCCACTAGTGTCCCTCCCATCGCGGTCATTCTCGCGGAACTTGGGTGGTTGATGAAGTTGAAGACGGTATGCGCTGTATTTTTTTGCGCTGCAACCTGTAATCCGCTACATAAAAGCAACAAAAGGAAAGTGTAATTTCGCAGGTATCTCAAACGCTGATTATTATTTTTGATGTCAGTTTTTTTCGGGGATGGTGTCTGCTCTCCATGTCGTTGTACACCTTCCACTGCTGCAGTTCGCAATTCTGTGAAGGCTTCCATTTTCCAGATACTCCCTCAATTCTCCTTCTTCCTTATCGCCATCCCGGTAATTTCCTTCTGCCTTTAAAACACCGGAGGGGTAGAATTCTTTAAACGGGCCGTTTTCAAGATTATTGGCAAAGGTAACGATTTCCTTGAGTTGTCCACCGGGATAGTAGGTTTTCCATTCGCCAGACATTTCGTTTGCGGTATACTGGCCTTCCTGTTCAAGTTTGCCATCGGCAAAAAAGGCTTTGTACGGGCCGTTGTAGAGACCATTGCTGTAGTTTTCCAGAGACTGCAAACTTCCATTGTCCAGAAACAGTTTCCGCTCCCCGTTCAGCACGTTGTTTTTATATTGTGCTTCTTCCATTAGGCTTCCGCTTTCAAAATAGCGTCTAAAATACCCCTCTTTCTTCCTGGTTTTTTTATCGACGGTATATTCAGTTTTGAGTCCATTCGCGTCCCTCTCATTGACATAGTCGAGCGACTGACAGGAAACAGCAATAGCACATAATGCGATAAAAATAGCCTTTTTCATTGTCTTGAAGTATGGTTTATTGTCTCCTTAGACTCAGTGTTGGGTAAGACAGGTTTTTTAGTTTGGAAAATTGTTTTGGCAAATAAATACAACATTTGTCTTTTTTTTGAGTTTTGGCTTTAAAAATTATGAATTTCGGGGACAGTATGATGTGGTTTACCTGTGTAGAATGCTGTCCAAAAGCTAAACGAGAATTAATATAAAATTAATATTATATCTGTACGGCAATGATAATTTTGCCCTTGCTTCAAGGCTCGGTTTAATTGTATTGAACTACGCTTTATTCGGGAAAAATAATTCATAAATAATATAGATTGATTCTTTTCTAGTAAAGAAAATATCTCTATCATTGCGCTGATTTTTTGATCGGAAACTATTATTTAACTTATTTTTTTAATTTAAAACTGTTGATTTATGAACCAAGCAAACGAGTCGGCTGCTGCAAAAAAAAGCGGTTTCCCTTTTGCAGGAATAGTTATTCCTTTAGCATTAGTTTTGGGTTTTGTTATCTGGAAATTTATTATGGGTAATCCATCCAATTTTGAAGGTGGAGATCCAGTGAAGGGTCATCCAATTGCAGGAAATGTTTTGGGAATTGTCTACAAAGGTGGTTTCATCGTTCCGTTATTGATGGCGTTTTTTATGATTGTAGTCATCTTTTCAATCGAGCGCTTTCTGACACTTTCCAAGGCAGCTGGATCCGGCAGAGTGGATGATTTTGTGAGAAAAATCAAATTCAATCTGGAGTCCGGCAATGTGAGCGGTGCCATCGCTGAGTGCGACAAACAGAAGGGTTCAGTTGCAAACGTGATCCGTGCTGTTCTAAACAAGTACAAGGAAATGGAAGGTGAAAGTGGAATGGACAAGGAGCAGAAAGTAATGGCGATTCGCCAGGAAGTTGAAGAGGCTACATCTCTTGAACTGCCTATGTTGGAGAGAAACCTTCCGATTTTGGCTACACTGACTTCGGTAGGTACACTTACAGCGCTCTTGGGAACAGTACTTGGTATGATCAAGGCGTTCTCTGCGCTTGCAACTGCGGGTTCTCCTGATGCGGTTGCCTTGTCTACCGGTATCTCCGAAGCTTTGATTAACACGGCGTTGGGTATTGCTACATCAGTTGTTGCGATGATCATGTACAATTATTTTACCACTCGTATCGATGGGATGACCTATGCCATTGACGAAGCAGGATTTTCAATCGCATCTACTTTTGCTGCCAAGCACAAAAGCTAAGACAGGCTTCTGAAAATTATCTGTAATTTTTTCATTTTTTATGCAATTATCCCAAACGCTGCATCTTGAACTAAAATATTCAGTCGTCGGATAATTCGACACTAATTGCAAAAATATTATGCCTAAGGTCAAAATAAAAAGGAAAAGTACCCTGGTTGACATGACAGCGATGTGTGATGTTGCCTTCTTGCTATTGACCTTCTTTATCCTTACCTCAAAATTCCGTCCGCAGGATCCAGTTGAGATCAACATGCCGGCCTCTGTTTCAGAGCGGAAGATTGCAGATGCTGATATTATGATCATGCAGATTGATAAAGAGGGCAGAGCATACTTGGGAACGGACAATCAGATGGTCAGGCAGCGTGCCCTCGAGGTGATGCTGAGAACCAATCCTTATGCTTCTTACAAGGATAAATTTGCAACTGAGGAGATCATGGCTGCCTTCAAGAAAACGGAGAGTTTTGGTGCGCCGTTTCCAATGATTCCGGATATCATGTCTGGGAAAATTGCCAACGACGGCAAGCACACTCCCGGTATTCCGGTAGATTCATTGAAAAGCCCAGTAAGAAGGAATGAGTTGGGAGACTGGCTGGTAGCTTTCCGTCAGGCGCATCTTGAGCTGGCCAATGAAAAGGCAGACGGCCAGTTAAAAATGTCAACCTATAACTACATCCGTCTTGCCATCAAAGGAGACGGTCTGACAGAGTATCCTGAGGTTGAGAAAATTTTCAATACGTTGAAGGATAGGTCTATAAACAAGTTTGACCTCATCACCAATATGAAGGGCGGGGAAACAGCATCCAAGAGTGATGACTAATAAACAATCATTGTTAATCTAAAAAATATTCCAGTCAGATGGCAGAAATAGCACAAGGCTCCGAAGGCGGTAAGGGCAAAGGCAAAAAGATGTCCACCCGTATCGACATGACTCCGATGGTCGATCTAGGGTTCCTGCTCATTACTTTCTTCGTGTTGGTGACCACATTCAGCAAACCTTCTGCAATGGACCTGGCGATCCCGGCAAAACCGGATCCTAATGACAAAACACCACCACCGGAGGTAAAGGAATCCCGTGTACTGCAGATTGCACTAGGGGAGGACAACAAACTTTACTGGTACCGAGGTGTGAAGGATCCTAAAGTTGAGGTGATTGACTTTTCTCAGTCATCCAATGTACGTCCTGTAATTCAGGATGTTCAGCAAAAGGTAAAGCAAAGATGGGGAACCCTGGATACCATGCTGGTACTGATAAAGCCAATGAAAAAATCCAACTACAAGAACATGGTGGATATTCTCGATGAACTTGCCATCAGCAAGGTCAAATACTACGCTCTGATGGATTTTAAACTACCTGACGATTCCATTACCATTTGGAAGGGTCAGCAGCCAGGCGCGGGAGCCAATTCCAATCTGAATGATTGATCTCCCCGATTTATTTTGGTCTGAATCATGTGCAGCGAATCAAAATATTCTATTGTTAAATTATTAATCTTAATATGATGAATCCGCAGGATTATTTAAAAACGGATGTGATTGATATCGTATTTGAGGGTAGAAATAAGGAATATGGTGCTTATTACCTTCGGAAAATTTACGAAAAGCATGTTCGTAACTCACTGATTATCGGTGCACTTGCGGTGGTGTTGGGTATAAGTGGACCATTGATATATGAGAAAATCAGAGACGGTATCAATGCGGCCAACAAACCTACTGTTGTAGAGGTCAATCTGCAGGACATACAGCTTCCTGAGGATTTGCCGCCTCCGCCACCACCTCCGCCCCCAAAAGAACCACCTCCGCCCCCAAAGGCGACCATTAAATACGTTCCACCGGTTGTTAAGGAGGACAAAGATGTTGTAGAGGAAGCCAAAGTTGTTCCACCTCCACCGGATCTGGAGGTTGGTACAAAAGACCAGAAAGGATCTGATGTCGTAGCAGTTCAGCAGGCAGCCCAAGGAGATGCCGAACCGGCTCCACCTGTAGTGGAAGAGAAGAAAGAGGAAGAGGTGTTCCAGGTTGTGGAGCAGCAAGCAGAGTTTCCTGACGGTCAGGCTGCCTTGTTCAAGTGGCTCAGCCAAAACATCAAATATCCGGCAGTAGCCCGTGAGAACAACATACAGGGGAAAGTAATTCTTCGCTTTATCGTTGAAAAAGATGGTACAGTGAACGGTGTTACTGTTTTGCGTGGTACCAATGACCTGCTAGACAAGGAAGCGGTGCGGGTGGTAAAAGACATGCCAAAATGGAAACCTGGTAAACAGCGTGGAAATGCTGTGCGCTCCTACTTTACGCTACCGGTAGTATTCAAACTAGAAGGTTGATTTTGTCCGCTGAAGAGCAGTCAAGTTAAAATATGAAAGCCCGATTTGCAGATTTGCAGGTCGGGCTTTTGCGTTGACCTTTATGTAGAACGCAATATTGTTTGCGCCCCGTTGTTCAATGCAGTTTTTAGCCTACTAAAAGCAGCACGAAATTTGTTAATTTTTTTCACACTATACTACACTTCACATTTTGTCGTTTTGTTTTAGTTCCTTCGAAAGATAACAATTTGGTCAATTTATCGTAAAAAAAGTTCAAATCTTACATTAGTGTCCCATCATTGCCGGCAATTGGCAGAGAGCAGGGGAAAATAAATCTGTGATGAAGTTAAAACAAGTGCTTGTTGCTTTATTTTTGTTGTCTTCTATAGTAGTTGTGGCCCGTGAAAGACATGCTGAAGCACCGCAAAAAGATACCATTCCGGTCAAGGAAAGATATGGGGACTTTTTGCAAAACAGGTACCGAAATCCTTTCGATTTGAAGGACCCCTCCATTATAGACAAGAAAGTTGAATTTGACCCTAAGACCAACCAGTACATCATCTCTGAAAGAATAGGGGATGATTATTTTCGCATGCCCACCTACATGAGTGCCCAGGAGTATTTCAACTGGAAAGCACGTGAACAGGAGAGGGCAATGTTTGATAAAATATCGGGAGTAGGTCAGGCCTCAAGAGCCAAGCCGGGTCTTAGTAATCCCTTTTCCAAGATTGATCTCGGACAGGCACTAACAGACCGTCTTTTTGGAGGCACAGAAGTTTCTATTGTTCCCCAGGGTAGAATAGACCTCACCCTTGGAGGAAGATACCGAAAAGAGGCCAACCCAGTCGTCTCAGTTTTCCAGCAACGTCAGTTCCAGCCGGATTTTGATATGAATATCCAGGTCAACGTCACCGGAAAAATCGGAGAAAAGTTGAGTCTGAATACCAGTTACAACAACAAGGCTACCTTTAGTTTTGATAACATTCTAAAGCTCAACTACGATGCCAAAGGTTTGGGTGGAGGAATTCCCGGAATTGGTGGAAAGGGACTTGATGGTGCAACCGGTGCAATACCGGCGCTTTCCAACGATGACGCCATCCTAAAAGACATCGATGCGGGTAACGTCTCACTTCCTCTAAAAAGTACCCTTATTCAGGGTGCCTCAAGTCTTTTCGGTTTGAAAACCGAACTGCAGTTTGGAAGGTTGCGCTTTACGACAGTCGCTGCGCAGCAGCAGTCCAGAAGACAGCAGGTTCAGGTTCAGAAGGGAGGGCAGAAATATACCTTTCAAATTGGAGGTGATCAGTATGACGAAAATAGGCACTTCTTCTTTACGCATGCCAATCGAAACAGCTATGAAGCTGCTCTGAAAAATCTACCCCAAATCAATTCCCTTTTTCAGATTACCTACCTGGAAGTATGGGTAACAAACGATCGTCAGGAGACCAACAACGTCAGGGACATCGTAGCACTGACGGATCTAGCAGAACCAGAAAAAATTGTCAGCAACAAATTCAGCGGCAGAGCGACAGCGGACAAGGATATTTATGGCAAACCACTTCCCTACAACGAGGCCAATAACCTTTATGACAAGCTTATTGAGGATGAAGGGATGCGTAATATAGACAAGGCAGTCCGTGAACTCACCGGAAGGGGCGGGAAATTCGAGATGCAGCAGACCAGGGATTTTGAGAAAGTCAGGGCACGAAAACTCAGTCCCAGCGACTATACATTCGATCCCAAACTCGGATTTATTTCCCTCAATTTTCAGCTCAGACCAAACCAGGTACTGGGCGTAGCCTTTACCTATAAGTACAATGGTAAAGAGTACAAGGTGGGGGAGTTATCTGCAAACGCGCCACAGATTGGTTTTGGAAGAACGGATCCGCGTACTGGAGCACAGGTTCAGGATTCAACAGCTTCGCAGAAAGTACTTTTTGTAAAAATGCTGAAGGCCTCTACACCGAGACTTGATATTCCGCTTTGGGACCTCATGATGAAAAATGTCTATTCACTCGGTGCAAGTCAGATAACCAAAGAAGACTTCAAGCTTGAAATATACTATAATAAACCAGGTGACGGAGAGCGTCGTTTTTTACCGGATTCCAAAGTAGCCGGAGTACCCCTATTGAATGTTTTCAACCTCGATAGACTGAATGTACAGGGTGATCCACAACCGGATGGCGTTTTTGACTTCGTGGAAGGAGTCACCATCAACTCAAAGCAGGGTAAAATCATTTTTCCGGTTCTCGAACCATTCGGCAGTTCGCTTGAGCGCAAAATTGCCGATCCGCTATACGCAAGAAAATACGTTTATCAGCAATTGTATGATACTACCATCACTGCTGCACGTGAGTTTCCGGAGTTCAATGTATTTACCATCAAGGGTCAGTACAAGGGTACCTCGCAGAGTGAAATTCAGCTCAATACATTCAATCTTCCGCGTGGGTCGGTAAAAGTGACTGCTGGAAGTACGCCCCTAAAAGAAGGTACCG
Source organism: Lewinellaceae bacterium (assembly GCA_947459655.1). Classification (GTDB taxonomy): domain Bacteria; phylum Bacteroidota; class Bacteroidia; order Chitinophagales; family Saprospiraceae; genus CANHEE01. The sequence goes on along the minus strand of CANHEE010000012.1, from coordinate 31,056 downwards.
ACTACGAAGTCAACTACAGTACGGGTACAATCAAAATACTTAATGAGGCCTACATCAATTCCTCAGTACCTGTCAATGTTTCCTTTGAAGACAATCAGCTTTTTGGATTTCAGCAAAAATCGATGTTTGGAACCCGGTGGGACTATACCATCAATAAGGACTTTGTTGTAGGTGGTACGGTTTTGAAATTGTTTGAACGGCCGTTCACCAATAAAGTAAATGTGGGTGAGGACCCTATCAACAACAACATTTTTGGTCTTGATGTTAACTACACCAAGGATGCACCATGGATTACCAAACTGGTGGACAGGCTGCCCCTTATTTCAACTAAGGCCCCGTCGTCGATGAGTTTGGTTGCAGAAGGAGCATTCCTTAAACCGGGCCACTCCCGTGCCATCAATCAGCAGGGTGGGAGAGACGGCAGTTCTGAAACAGGAGGGGTTGTATTTGTGGAGGACTTTGAAGGTAGCACAAACGGAACCGACCTGAGGCAGCCAAACCTGTGGTATATGGCGAGTGTTCCGCAGAATGATCGTGAAGGTAACAATCCCCGTTTTCCAGAATCTGCTGAAATCAATTCAGTTGAGAGCGGGAAAAACCGCGCTAAATTGCTTTGGTATGTAGTGTCCGACAATGGTGGGAACAACATATCGCAAAGAGGAGTAGTAAGGACAGATGCCGACAACCGAAATCCGTACTTTGGATCGGTGCAGGAGGACGAAATTTGGACCAATCGTCAGTTTGCCAACCTCGGCCAGGGTTCAGTCAATGCACGCTTGCTAGACCTTACCTATATGCCTTCAGAGCGTGGTCCGTACAATTTTGATAACGTGCGCGAAACTGGTACACCAAAATTCAAATATTCAGAGGGTCTCGATCCACAATCAGGTAAGTTGCTCAAACCGGAGACGCGTTGGGGTGGTATCATGAGGGCGCTTCCATACAACGATTTTGAAGCCAGCAATGTCGAATTTATCGATATGTGGATGCTGTCACCTTTTTTGCTGGATAAAAACCTGAAAGGTAAACTCCACATCGATTTGGGCAACATTTCTGAGGATATCCTGAGAGACTCTCGGCAGTTTTATGAGAATGGTTTGCCGACCTCAACACAAAAGGTTCCTGTCGACAGAACAGAGCTGGCGCGGATTCCGAGAATTGTCCCCGTAACCACTGCGTTCGACCTCACTGCCGGAGCGCGGCAGGTGCAGGATGTCGGGCTGGATGGTATGAACGATGCAGAAGAGGCTTCGCAGTTCAAGACATTTGTTGACAATATTGGCAGTTCTACGATTGATCAAAGTGTAAAGAGTGAAATTCTTAGTGATCCGTCCAATGACAATTTTGTCTATTTTCTTGATGAAAAATTTCAGGATTCCGATGGTGTCCTTAGCAGATACATCAAAAACAACAATACCGAAGGCAACTCACAAGAATCGGTAAACGGATTCGTGAATTCGTCAACAAACATACCTGACTCGGAGGACCTCGACAACAACAAATCACTGGACAACGAAGGAGAATCGTATTTTCACTATGAAGTGCCTCTTGTGGGTGATGGAACCGGTTACATGATTCGAAATCAGTTCGTGGTAGACGAGATTCCGATTCCAACCCGCAGAGATCCATGGGGTCTGGACAAAGATCCAGTTTTTTACCGTATCAGGATACCCATTAGTCAGTTTTCTAAAAAGGTTGGTGGTATACAGGATTTCCGTTCTATTCGTTTCATGCGCGTCTATTTGACAGATTTTGAGCGCCCCGTAACGCTGCGTTTTGCAAAATTTGAATTGTCCAGAAGCCAATGGCGTCGTTACAGGAGAAGCCCGTTCGTTGGTGAACCCAACCTTGATCCTGGAACGGACCCCATAAAGGATGTCACCTCTTTTGACGTAAACTCCGTCAACTTTGAAGAGAATGGTACCCGTCCGAATTTCAATTACGTTCTTCCTCCGGGAATCCAGCGCGAGCAGATACCTGGACAGGCACAGGCTGTTTTGCAAAACGAACAGTCGATGGCCATGTCCATATGCAATTTGTTGCCTGAGAGTGAAAGAGGTATTTACAAACTGATGAATCTTGATGTTCGTTTGTACAAACGTATGAAGATGTTTGTACACATGGAGGAGAATCCCGGTTGTCCGAGAACCAGTCCGCAAAAGGGTGATCTTACGGCCTTCATTCGTGTCGGAAATGACTTTGAGCGCAATTACTACGAGTACGAGATACCGATCAGGAGTTCGAGTCTTGACGTCATTAAAAATTTGAACAACACTCAGGATGCCTATCGTGAGGAAATTTGGCCTGCAGACAATGAATTTGACTTTCCGCTCAACTTATTCACGACCGTAAAAGAGTTGAGAAATGCGCAGGCGAAGCCCGATTTCAATATACCATTCCAGATTGCCAACCCCGAAAAACCCGGTGAGTATGTCTCAGTGAAGGGTAATCCAAATATCGGCTGGGTCAAAGGTATTATGATTGGTGTCAGAAACAAAGATGCGTCGCAGAAATCGCACTCTGTTGAGGTCTGGGTAAATGAGCTACGGGTGACTGGATTCAATGAACAGGGTGGTGCTGCCGGACTCGCTCGCATGGATTTCAAACTTGCAGATCTTGGTCGTTTGACCCTTTCGGGCAACTACACCGGCATTGGCTGGGGGGGATTGGAGCAAAAGCTGCTTCAGCGCTCGCGGGTGCAGGTGGTCAATTACGACGTCAGTACCACGCTCGAGCTGGGTAAATTTTTTCCGGCAAAATCAGGTGTGAAAATCCCGTTCACTTTCCAGTATGCCAATACCGACAAAACTCCGCAGTACGATCCCTATGATCTGGATATTGAATTGAAAAACAAGCTCGCCAAAGCCAATCCTTCTATCAGAGATTCGCTCCGGACGCAGGCAATAACCAGAAGCAATGTAAGGAACATCAGTTTTGACAACGTCCGCAAGGATGCGGGTTCGGGAGAAAACAAAAAACCAATGCCGTGGAATGTATCCAATTTCGCGGTATCCTATCAGAATACGATGGATAAATATAGTGACCCAATCATCGAGCAAGAAACTAAGGTTTTGAATAAGGGTCAGCTGGACTACAATTATAATTTCCCTTCGAGTACAGCCGTCACTCCGCTGAAATCACTGATTAAGCAGGACAAGTACCTCAAGCTTTTCAGCGATTTTAACTTTAATCCACTGCCAAGCAATGTGAGTTTTAACTCGAATGTTATCAGGCAATACAACACATCGTTATACCGCTTTACGCCCAGAAACGACAGCTTGAGTACCTTTTACAACAAGCGATTTGGATGGGACAGAAAATATACCCTCAACTGGGATTTCAGCAAGGGTCTGAAATTCAACTTTGCAGCAGATGTTCAATCTGTTATAGATGAGCCTTACGGAAAAATTGACACCCGTTCAGAACGCGACAGCATCTGGAAGAATGTGAGGGGACTTGGCCGAACAAAGTTGTACAATCAGACTGCAAACCTGAATTATACGGTACCAACCAAACAAATTCCGTTCATGGACTGGGTTACCGTAAGGGCACAGCTAAATACTACCTACAACTGGAATGCTGCGGCACTCAATACGACCTTCTTGGGCAACACAATTAAAAATTCTCAGCAGCGGCAAGTGACAGGTGACCTTAACTTTGAGCAGTTGTACAATGAGTCGAGTTACTTAAAAAAAATCAATACACCTAAAGGACAAAAGGCCAAAAAGAAAACTACCGAGACTAAAAAATTAAAAACCAATACCGCTGGCGAAATTGCTGCAAATAAAGTCGAAAAAGCAAAGCAGGCACCAAAGAATGAGGCCAAAAACGAATTGAGTGATGCTTCCTTTGAAGACAGCCAGAAGGCCCAGGCTAAAAAAGAGGAGCCTGCGAAGAAAGCAGAAGAAGTCAAAGAGTTAAATAATCAGGAAAAAGGCGTGGTCGGCGTTGAAACTCCGAAGGGGGATATTACGAAGGACATGCAGAAAGCGGAAAAAGAGGCAAAAATCGCTGAGGCAGCTGCAAGAAAAGCGGAGCGCGAGAGAATTCGTGAAGAACGCAAGCAGGCCGCGCGTGAAAACCGTGAGCCTACAATGGCAGAAAGAGCACTGATCAGACCATTATTATTGGTCAGAAAGGGCCGTTTCTCGTACAATGAGACATACGCCAATACCGTTCCGGGTTTCAAACCACAGGCAGGATTATTTGGTCAGCAGAATTTCACAGCTCCCGGTTGGGATTTCCTCGTGGGCCGAACGCCCGATGATGCTTGGCTGGATCAAACGGCGAGAAGGGGTTGGATTGTAGATACCATTCTACTAAACGAGCCTGTATCCAGAAATCAATCGCAGCAAATCCAGGCCAACCTGACTGTGGAGCCATTTGCAGATTTTAGGATTGAACTTGATGCCAATAAGAACTATACAAAAAACCACACACAGGATTTCAAGGTTTTCGAGCCGGGAGGAGATTTTGACCATAGGGCCATGCGTGATATAGGTAGCTACACAGTTTCCTACATGAATTTCAAGGGAATGTTTGGTAAAGATGATACCTTGAATCCGATTTTCAACCAGTTTTCAGATTACCGGAAGATCATTTCCTCCAGACTTGCGGGTCCGAACGCACCGGCACACGAAAAAGACCAAGGTTATTTTGCGGGATACGGCCGTACACAGCAGCAGGTATTGATACCTGCATTCATGGCTGCGTATAATGGCAAAGATCCTAATAAAATTGACCTGAATATTTTTAACACCATGCCGTTGCCGAACTGGCGACTGAACTACAACGGTTTGTCTAAGTTGCCTTGGTTCAAGGAATATTTGCAGACCTTTACATTATCGCATGCATACAAGTCGACATTGACCATGAACCAGTTCAATACGAATACACCGGATTACGATCCCGGGAATGCACTTCGGAAAGATCCGGTTAACAGGAGCTATTATTCCAGTCTGAATATTCCCACGGTGGTGCTAAATAAAGAATTCTCTCCGCTAATTGGTTTGGAGGTCAAATTTAAAAACGACCTTTCGTTTAGGGCGGATTTCAAAAAAGCATATAATCTTCAAATGAGCTTCTTCGATAATCAGCTAATGGAGCAAAAGCGTGATGAATATACCATGTCATTTGGGTACAGGATGAAAAACGTACACATTAAGGCACTTGACTTTCTGAATTTTGATGCTGATAAAGGAAAGGATCAGGAGGAGCTGCGCAATAAGAAAAAGAGCATCATCAAGCTGAAGGATAAACAAGAGAATAAGCCGGAAATCGATCCGAAAACAGGTAAGCCGATCAAGAAAAAGAAAGGAGAAACAGGTAATGACCTGACCATGAAATGTGATTTTTCTCTACAGGATAACGTCACCTACAACAATCAGCTGGACGCGGGAACCAGGGTGCCGACGCGCGGGGAGTACACCATTAGGTTGTCGCCATCCGTTGATTACGCACTGAATAAGCGGCTGACATTGAGGTTTTTTGTAGACTACAACAGAAGCAAGCCAAAGACCTCTATTTCGTTTCCGCGCACCAACGTGAATGGTGGATTGATGCTTAGGTTCTCACTTCAGTAATTACTGAGATTTAGATTGCCATTGTAAAAACAACCCGGTGCAGAAAGTCCTGCACCGGGTTGTTTTCTTTGAAACTATTTTGTCGCAGGCACAAACAGAAAAGCCCCCTAATGCGAAAATTGCGACAGGGGGCTTTTCTGTATCTGTTGAATAAACTTACATTTTAATGATGCGCTTACTGAACGACTTATTGCCCACTTTAACCACTACGAGGTGAGTGCCAGCCGGTAAACTGCTGACATCTATCTGATTGTCAGCGTTCAATTGTCGCGAAAGCATGATTTGACCCTGGAGGTTAAAAATGCTTAGCTCACCTGAAATTTCCTTCAGTTGAACATCTAGCATCTCCCTGACCACATTGCTTTTGATTGAAACCAAATCACTGTTGTCAACAGGCTCGACAGTCGCTGTGCTTGTGTTCTTGAAGTAAATTCGCTTTTTTCCGGCCAGACAGTTGTCGCCGGAATCGCCGCCATTTCCGTTTGCAAGTAGCGAAGAAAAGTAGAAAAAGGAACTATCATTTTTCACTGCAGGTGCCTTCCATTTCATTGTCCACACCGCAGTATCACCGGCAAATTTCTTGTAGTTTGACTGTCTGATATATTGCTTAAGGCTTGCAGTGGCGATATTGGTACCACTGACATTGATGAAAGTTCCGCAAGCGGCCTTGGTTGAAGTTAGACAGGTCATTTGAAAACCATTTCTGACCGCACCCGTGCTTTTTGTGTGGAGTGTAAGGGTGTAGGTGGCATTCGCCTCGACTGAGTCCGGAAGTCCGGTTAAAGTCACTGTTCCTTTGTAAGTTCCTCCGGAATGACATCCACTAGTTTGGCAGGTGGTTTCTCCGGGAGCACCCGTTCTCTGGGTAGGCGGATTGGAAGGGTTTAGCTTGAAGTTTGAACCGGCGATTGCGATACCGGCTACTGCCAAAATGCTGCTGATGGTTTTAAGTTTCATAAGTAAATATTAAATGCAAAAAGATTATCTGTTTTGAATTGTTTGCTGGAAACAACTATGAATAATACGCGATCCAATTATCTTTTTAGTCGTGGATAATGCTACAAAGCTAATTTAAAATTTTAAAATGGACAATTTATCAATGGTCTCTCACGCCTGTCCCACGAAGCAGAGATGAGCTCATCGGATTCTCGCCATTAGAATCTGTATAATACAGCGGTCCTAAGGCCCGGTTCCATTTGGAATTTATTTTCGAACCTCCCCAAATTATTGGCCAAGATCAGGACAGGCTCGGCCCTGAAAATCAGGGATTTTACATTGACCTGGATTCCCGTGGAAATATGCAGATGGTTCAGCCTCAAACCTGCCTGCTGAAGCGGAAGTCTGCCGCGCAGGGTGGAGTTTCCATTTTCGGTGTATTGATAGGCGTAGTTCTGAGCAGTGAAAAGATCCACGGCTATTCCTACTCCGGCAAACGCCTCGAGTCCCTTGTGAAGCGGATGCTTATAGTACATTGCAACCGGTAACGTCCACTGGTGGGTGCGGGAATGTATATCCGTAAATTTCACAGTTGCTGGTAAGGGCTGATTGAACTTCTCCCTGAAATCAGTATTGTGGTGTTCTCTGAATTCATCATTGTCCCGAAACAATTCATGAAAACCCTGTCCATATTGCAGGCCCACAGAAAGCTGAAAATGTCTTCCACGTGTGTACAATGCCTCGATACCGGCAGCCAGAAAATCATCTCTGAAAAGGGAACTGACTCCACCGGCAAAATTGTAGCGTTGCGTTAGTTCTTTTTTCAGTGGCGTTTTTATTGAAGGTGCCTGAGCTGTTTCGCCTGAGCTTTGAGCCAAAAGTAAATCGGTTTGTGCAGCTGAAGAGGCAATCGAATCTGTTGTATAGACAGCAGTTTCAATATTTTTTTCAGAAACGTTTTGTTCTGTTTCGCTGCCTATATTTTCGGTTGAGGTATAGTCCGTTAGAATTTCTTTCGATTTGATCGAGTGGATTGTGTGCACGGGTGTTGATTCTTTTTTAGCGGCCAAAAAGTCGTTTTGCTGCGAAAATGGATTATTTGTTTTCTGTAATGATCTTCCATCTTCTTTTATACCAAAAGACCGCATTGCTGATTTATTAGCTAATGGATAATCCCGATAAATATAATTGTCGTGCACGATGTAAATGGTGTCTCTGACAACTGACTCCACAGTATTGGCGGAAGTTTGCGAAACTAATTTATCAGAAAGTGCTTCCTTAAGCTGCTTGTTGCTCTCCCATAAGCTAAAATTCTGAAACGAGAGCAACAGCAATGTCAGCACTGCGGCTGCATAAGTCACCTTCTCGCGGTGCCGCATCCACCAGGTATTTTGTGTCCGCAGAAGCAGAGCAAATTGCTCCCAGTCATGTTCCTGAAATTCGGGATTGTATTGTTGAAGTTTATCTTTAATTCTATTGTCGAAGGATTCTGTTCCCATCGTACTATATTGTTAAAAGTGGCTGAAAAAAATTATTTCACAACTTTAGAATGTGTCAGTTCTTGTAGTAATGATGATATAATTCAGGGTTTTCCTCCAAAATCATCTCCTGAAGTCTGATACGCGCCTTGGACAGATTGGATTTTGATGTCCCCTCATTAATGTTCAATAGTTCAGCGATTTCCCTGTGGTTAAAGCCATCAACGACATACATCATAAAAACGGTTCTGTATGCAGGGCTAAGTCTGCGGACAAGAATCATAATTTCCTCAGCGGACATTCTGTCAATGATGGTCTCACTTACCTGCGTCTCGGGCAATTGCTCCTGAAAAGATAGTATGGCGTACTTCTTTTTTCGGCGGAAATAATCAATGGAGGTATGCACCACGATCGTTCTTAGCCATGCCCTAAATGGCAGATCGAAATCATACATCACCAGATTTTTGAATACCTTCAAAAAAGAATCGTTGATGATTTCTCTAGCTTCATCATCATCAGACGAATATCGAGTGGCGATGCTTTTGGCATACGGGAAGTACATCCCAAACAGCATGCGATGGGCATCTTCGCGACCTTTCAGACAGGCCGCAACGATTTCCTCAAGGTTTTCCTCGTTAAAGGTGGTTCGTTTTTTTGAAAACAAATTCGGTTTGATTGATGTGATTATATCCCTTACGTTGCGGTCGGCTCAAGGGTTGCCATTACCGGTAAACGGATACTTTGAAAGTAAGAACCTTGAGTTAAATGGTTGCATGTACATTTAAGCAGATTTTACTTGCTTTATGTGAATTGTTCAAGGATATCAACTGTGTGTCACTTCAGACGATTAGTGACATGTTGTTGTGGTCAATTGTGTCGAGATTGATAGAAATAAACATTTCGCTTTTTTTGACTGAATATCAATTTGTTGGAACCAATTCCGGTCTTGATTTTTTATGTGTTTCCCTATGGCTTTTCATTGCTTTGGCAACCATTTCTCGAGGAGGGGCGTAAGGGGTAATGAATGTGCCTTTTTCTTTTACACAAAAAAAAACAAGTAATGTTTAGAAAAATTAGTCTGTTTATCTTCACTGCAATCTGCAGTTCTCTCGTTGCAACTGCCCAAAATATCGATAATGTCGCCGATTCCACTGCGCCGGCTAAAACACGTACACTTTGGAGTGCCGTCTCGCCATCCATAAAAACCCTTGGCATTTATGTGTCACCTGAATTTCAGTATGTAGGTGCTGTCGGTGCCTATGCGCCTGCAGCGGGATTGTCTGGAATGTTTGTGATTAATCAGCGCCTCGCCGTTGGCCTTTCCGCCTCACACAGCAGAAGTTTCACTCCCACTGAACTGAACAATAAAGGTCTTCACATGAACTACGGCCTTGGTGGTGCACAACTTGAATATACCATTGCCCCACACTCGCTTGTACACCTGAGCATCCCACTCGTGCTTGGTGCCGGTATGGCAAGAGTGGATTCACTACGCGGCGGACGCCGTTTTGACGATCTAAACCAACAACCTGATCATGATCCTGCAAAGAGATTCGACAGGAACAATCCGTTTTTTGTCATTCAGCCCGGACTGCGTGTGGAAGCCAATCTTTTTCGTTTTGCAAAACTGTATGTCGGAGCCAATTACAGGGTAGTTGCTGGCGGTTCGAACGTTTCTTATCCCTCTGGAAGCACCGTTTCAACGCTTTCGAACAGTCAGTTGTCCGGTTTGAATTTCAATGTGGGTTTGAAAATGGGATTGTTTGATTACCGAATGAAATGTAAAGCGCGGTCCTGATTTCAGGTTTTTCAATTGTTATCTATAGCTTTCTATTGCCCCAGAAAGCAATTTTTCTCTTTCAATCAATGTGCCGTGATTTTTCCGGCACATTTTTATTGCAGGAAGTACCAATGCACTTTATTCAGACACAGAGTAACCCTTTGTTTCGGATCTGCTGCCAGGTATAGGATGTTCTGAATTGCTCAAAATTATCATAGTCCTGTAGTTCTGCGGCTGCGAATTTTGCCTTGAATTGTGCGTAGGTCAGGAGCGGCTGATTTGATTGGGGCCTTAGTTCATGAAGTATTTTGCAAAGCCATTCAGCAGTATCTCGACCAGTTGGTACGCTGTAATGGTTTTTTTTATCACTGAAGCTCAGTTCACACATGTCGCCCGGAGAATTTTTTCCCTTGCTATGCACGATCTTGGGCACGTTGGATATCCAAACCAGATTCATGTTCCCTGAAGGTTCTTCTTCCGGCTGCTCTTGGAGCACCTTTTCTATAAAGTCTGTCTTGATGCCTGTTCTTGGTATGGAAAAATCAAACCACTCGCTAAGTGGGTAATCCAATCCGATGCCGTGCATATAATTGAAGAGTGATTTCTTTAATCCGTCAGAAAAAAGTTCATGATTCGCACCCGTGGGGTCTGAGTGGTAAAGGTCGTTGTCGGCAAAGCCCCCAAATTCTGGTCCGGTTCTGATGACCTTATATTTCTGCGGTTCCAGTCCCACCGGACTATGTGCGGTCATGGCAAATTGGTGCCAGAAACCGGATTGAATCACACCTGCTTCAAAAAGTTGCCGGACAATTTCCATTGAATCAATTGTCTCTTTTGCTGTTTGGGTAGGGAAGCCGTACATGAGGTAGGCATGCACCATAATTCCTGCTGCGGTAAAAGCATCGGCTACCCTAGCTACCTGCGCTACGCTTACGCCCTTTTGCATGAGTTCCAGTAGTCGGTCGGATGCCACCTCGAGTCCACCCGAAACGGCAATGCAGCCTGAAGTTTTAAGGAGTTTGCAGAGGTCAGGAGTGAAGCGTTTCTCGAAGCGGATATTGGTCCACCAGCTGATGGTCATGTTTCGCCTCATAATTTCTATGGCCAAATCTCTCATCAGTGCTGGTGGTGCAGCTTCATCAACAAAATGAAAACCGGTTTCTCCGGTCTGATTGATGATGGTCTGAATTCTGTCGCAGATTATGGTGGCGTTGATTGGTTCGTATCGTCCTATGTAATCAAGTGACACATCACAAAAGCTGCATTTCCCCCAGTAGCAACCATGTGCAAGTGTAAGTTTGTTCCAGCGACCATCACTCCATAGACGGTGCATCGGATTGGCAATTTCCAGCACTGAAAGGTAGTTTTTCAGTGGCAGGTCAGAATAATCTGGCGTACCGGTTTCCCTTTGGGGAATGTCTTTTTCAGTGGCTCCATTCACATAAGACACTACTCCTGCGGTATCGCCTGAATTTTTGGTACAGACAAACGTTCTTTTCAACTCAAATTTTGAACGTTTTCCGTCCAGATGATCCAGTAAAAGTTTAACCGGGAGTTCACCATCATCGAGCGTGATGAAATCCACATAACGAAAAACCCTGTCGTCGGAGAGCGAGCGCAATTCCGTGTTACAGTATCCACCGCCTATGGCGACCTGTATTCCGGAGTAGTGTTTTTTCAGGTATTGGCCTATTTTAAATGCGGAGAAAACATTTCCCGGAAAGGGAATGGTGATGAGCACCAGTCGAGGATTGGTCAGTTTGACCTTTTCTTCAAGTAGTTTCAATAAAATACTAGTCACGAAGGTATCCTCCTTTTCCAGTTCTGTTTCCAGTGGTGCGAAATGGGTCATTGTGCGGCCCAGCCTTTCGGCATAGCGGCTGAATCCGAAATGTTCATCGATTGCCTCTCTAATAAGGTCTCCGATGTCCTCCAAAAATAGAGTAGCCAGATGTCGGGCTTTGTCATGGGTACCCATACTTCCGAAAGCCCAGTCCAGCTCATCTGTTTCAGCGAATCTACCTGCTTCGGGTAAAAAACTCCGATCGGCCACCGAGAGTGCTAGGGTGGGATTTTTGTGTTGCAGAAAATCAATAACCGGTTCTATGCAGGCAAGATAATCTTCCCGCAGATCAAAAATTCTACGGGCGTTTTCCGATAGTGAATCGTAGCGATCCTCAATACGGTTGAACACCTCTCGCAAACCCTTTCTGCTGAATATTTCAAGAATGACTTCAATACCCAGATCAACCTGAAAAGATTCCACTCCAATTGTATTGAAAAAACCTTTGAGGTAAGCCGTAGCCGGGTAGGGCGTATTCAACTGCACAAAAGGCGGAGTGATTAAAAGTACTTTTTTTGACAAAACAAAAGTGGTCCCGAAGGATTGGTTCTACTGAATGAAAAATTCTAAATTACTCGGGTGTGCTACCGATAAGTACCGGCTAGGTCAGGTCTGTAAAAAACAGAAGTGCATACAGCTGGCAACCGACAATTGAGTCGCAAAAATAGTACTATTATTGATAATCTTGGAGGCGGATAAAATCAATTATTGTGTAGTGCTGCGAGTGAAGCAGAATAAAAAATGCTGGTGTACAGAATTGTTCTCAAACGGTCTGTTGCTCCAGCCCCAAGATTTTAAGTGTCATGGGTAGTCCGGAAAGCGCCAGTTGGCCATCGAATTCGCTGTAGCCCGACTTTAGTGTCCCGCCAACATTGTTTCCCTCCATTGCTTTCTCACCGATTTTTTTGCGTTCCAAAGGTGGAAAGCGCGAAAATGCTCGCCTCAACACCGGCAGAGCATTTGTGAATGCTTCATCGGTCAGCTGTTCAATCCAGTCGTTTATCAGGTTCCACAAAGTTTCGTCGTACAGCAAGATTTTACTGCTTCCCTCCAGAAATCCTTCCATCCAGGAAGCGGCGTCGGCGGTGGCATTGCCCGGTGAAAGGGCCATATTCATCAGCCGTGCAGCTTCAGATCCGTGGAGTGTTTTCGATTCAAGGAGCAATCTGCATATGCATCCCGCAAGCAGGGGAGTGGTGTTTCGCTGGTAAACAATTTTCAATAGGGTGGCATTCCATTCTTCCGTTAGTGCTTCATCCTGCATCAGTCTGAGTGCATCGTTTACCCTCCTGAGCAGCAAGAACATTTTATACGCGGTCTCCTCATTGAGTCCGAATGTTGCGTAGGACAGTCCAACGCAAATTCGCTTAGTCAGTCCTTTGGTCAATTGCTGCATGGATTTCAGATCGGTTTTTCTGACATTACCATATCTGCTCACATCTGCAATGGTCGGAACAGTAGCCATCAATTCGATGATATCTGTGGATAATGCGGCCAGATCGTATATTTTTTCCAACAGACCTTCAAGAAGCATCAGCAGTTCAGCGGGGATGACTTCGCCGATTAGGGAGGCGATTTTTGAAATTTCTGTGCTTTCATCTGCCTGGTGCTGAATGTAATGCATAGCCGCCAGTTCAACAGTGCTGCCCCAAATTCCCATTTCCAGAATCTGAATCATCATTTCCGGTGACCAGGATATTCGCCACACTTCCTTGAATGTACCCTTGCTGCGAACCAACGTCTGATGTGCCCATCTTATGTTGAGTGCTTGTAGTCGGTACAGCAGAATGCTTCGCTGGAGGTCGAGCGCATTTCGCAGGTCAAGCTCGAGTTCTTTTTCGATTGGTTGCTGCACCAGTCGACATTTTTTTGCCTGCATCTCAAAATCCAGTTGCAGTGGGTGCTTGGGAAGCGTGTCGGGTACAGTACCTATTTTTTCCCCCACCAGCAGTTCTTTCATAATCTGGTCAAAGACCTGTATGTCACCGCCACACATCACAGAGACGACCGCTTCATTGAGGTCGGTCAGATTGGGCAGGGATCTGCCCCTGAGGCTGCAAAGTGCGAAAGAAAGTCTGTGGGCCTCTATAACATGTGCTGTTGAGACATCACGGTACTTGCTGCGAAAAAGCCTTGCGACCCTTGTCAGCCAGTTTTCGGCGGTATCGACGGGAAATGACCACTGGCACTCGTACCATGCCGGGGCGGTAATACCTGCCCCGTACTGACTTTCGACTGATAGCCTGCTGTTTGTCCACGGAATCCAGGTAACTCCTGTTTTTATTTTGGGCGTGAACCTTGATTTCAATAGCGTCTCATCATTTTTTTCGGGAAAATCATCGGGCATCAGAGCCGGCGCATGCCAGGCACCGCAGACGATGGCGATATTCCTGTATTTCGCTTTGATAGCCTTTCTGATCTGCCGACGCATAAATGCCTCGCGGTACATGTTCTCTTTCTCGAGAGAGGATGGCAGTCCGGCCTCGCGAAGGTTTTTGACTACCGTAAAAACAGCTTCAAAGTGTGTTTCCGGATTGCTGTTTGGGTTCTGTCGTTCAAAACGGTAATCCCACCACTCTTCGCTGTTGCTGAAGCCATCAATTTCTGCCAGGTATGAAAGCGGAACTTTGCCGACTTTTTCTTCATTTTCGATTTTACTGAAATAAAAAAGCGGGGCATCAATCATTTCTAGTTTTATGTTGTTTCGTTTTGCGAACAACATGGCTTGCCACTCAGGTGAAAATTCTGCAAACGGATAAAAGCAGGCCTGTGCAGGATTCTCGGTATTGTATCCCAGCACTGCTACCGGTGGTACAAGTCCGCTATCGCCCGCCCAGTGCGTGAGGGCATTGAGTTCAGGTGCACCTTCGACCATGATGAGATCTGGTTGTAGCTGTTCTAGGCGTTCGACGACATTTCTTGCCGAACCCGCACCGTGGTGCCTGATGCCGAGGAGGTGAATCATTCACGAATAACGCAATAATTATTCAATTGCCCAATGTCCAAACTTTGTTTAGCTGCTTTTTATGTCGATGGGCCATGAAAAAATGCGCTTTGAAAGTGAAGGCTGATGTAACCTGAAAGTGAACTTGTCGTTATAGAAAACATATGTTTGAAGATATTAAAAATGCTTTGCAGCAGCTAAAACAGGACGACGAGCCTGAGTTTATGCCCCTTTTTTCACTGGATGAAGACGAGGAGCCGGGGGCCGACGAGGTGTTTCCCGATGTGATGCCCATTCTGCCACTGAAGAACACCATCCTTTTTCCCAGAATTGTCATTCCGATCACCATCGGCAGGGAAAAGTCAATAGCCGCCATTCAGCACGCATATGACAACAATCGTCTGATAGCTGTGCTTTCGCAGACCGATACCAAAATTGAAGATCCTACACTGGAAGACCTTTACAAGGTCGGGACCATTGCCCATATCCTGAAAATACTCAAGATGCCCGATGGCACTACAACTGCAATACTTCAGGGCAAGAAGCGATTCAGGATACAGGCCATGGCCTCTGATCAGCCTTTTTTAAGCGGCCAGATTCAGACACTGGAGGATGTGCCCCCGCACAATGAACTGGAGTTCGAGGCAATGATTTCGGCCATCCGAGATGCTGCAAAGGAAATCATTACCCTGTCGCCTAACATTCCGAACGAGGCGCTTGTGATGTTGCGCAATATCAGCAATCCTGTTTTTCTGCTGAGTTTCATTGCCTCTAATATGAACATCAAAATCGTTACGAAGCAGGAAATTCTTGAGATTGATAATGTGCAGGATCGGGCACAAGCCATTCTTGCCAACATGAACGGTGAACTTCAGTTGCTGCAACTAAAGGAGCAGATTGAGGGGAAAGTCCGTAATGAAATGGAAAAGCAGCAGCGCGATTATTTTCTGAACCAGCAGCTGAAAACCATACAGGAGGAACTCGGTCAGAATCCGGCAGAGGAAGAAATAAGAGCATTGACAGAGCGTGCCCGGACCAAGAAGTTTCCTGAAAAAATCGCACAGTTGTTCGACCGGGAGCTGTCCAAAATAAAGCGTATGAATCCGCAGGTAGCAGAGTATGCGATCATGCTCAACTACCTTGAAACTCTCCTCGACCTTCCATGGGGGGAAACCTCCAAAGACAATTTCGACCTCAAAAAAGTAGAAAAAGTACTGAACGAAGACCACTTCGGACTGGAAAAAATAAAAACGCGCATTCTCGAACACTTGGCGGTGCTGAAACTCAAGGGTGATATGAAGGCCCCAATCCTCTGTTTCGTCGGTCCACCCGGCGTGGGAAAAACATCACTGGGCAATTCAATTGCAAGAGCATTAAAACGCAAGTACATACGCATTTCACTAGGAGGTTTGCACGATGAGGCAGAAATCAGGGGGCACCGCAAGACTTATATCGGCGCTATGCCCGGCAGAATTATTCAGTCTATAAAAAAATGTTCAAGTGATAATCCGGTTTTTATCCTTGACGAGATTGATAAGGTCGGTAAAGACTTCCGTGGAGATCCTTCCTCAGCGCTGCTGGAGGTTCTTGATCCTGAGCAGAATATGGCCTTTTACGACAATTATCTGGAGACAGAATACGACCTGTCCAAGGTGATGTTCATCGCTACTGCCAATAGTCTGAGTACCATTCAGCCGGCATTGCTGGATAGGATGGAAATTATTGAACTCAGCGGGTACTCATTGGAGGAAAAACTCGAAATTGCAAAGCGGCATCTGTTGCCCCTGCAACGGAGAGAGCATGGACTAAAAAGTGGTCAGGTGGAACTCACAGAAGATACAATTGTAAGCCTAATACAGCAATATACCCGTGAGTCGGGCGTTCGTTCGCTGAATCGGACGCTGGGCGCAGTCATGCGGCATGTGGCCAAATGTGTGGCCATGAAAGAGGATTATCCAAAAAAAATTAATCCTGCAGACCTGCAAAAAATACTTGGTACACCTTATTTCAGCAATGAAATGTATTCTGAAAACCAGATTCCGGGTGTGGCCGTAGGATTGGCTTGGACCAGTGTAGGTGGTGACATACTTTTTCTTGAAACCAGTTTGAGCAAAGGGAAGGGGAAACTTACCCTAACGGGAAATCTGGGAGATGTGATGAAGGAATCTGCGACAACGGCACTCAGTTTTTTAAAGGCACATGCTGCAGAACTGAATATCCCCGATGGCGCTTTTGAAGAGCACGATATTCACATACACGTGCCGGAGGGAGGTATCCCCAAGGATGGGCCCAGTGCCGGAATCACGATGCTGACCACCCTCGCCTCGGCATTCGCAGGGAAACCTGTCAGGCCACATCTGGCGATGACAGGAGAGATCACCCTTCGGGGAAAAGTACTGCCTGTGGGTGGTATCAAGGAAAAAATTCTGGCAGCCAAGCGCGCCGGTATCAATGAGATTATTCTGTGCGGTGATAATAGAAAGCACATCGAGGAGATACCTGAAAACTATCTGGCCGGACTACAGTTTCACTATGTCGACACCATGAAGCAGGTGCTCAGTATAGCATTGGGTTTGTAAACGAGCTTTTGACAGGTTTTTGATATGCCACGCATACGGATAAACACATCCGCGTTCGTGGCATTTATATTTTTAGACTTCAAATTTGAGTTAAAAGTTGCTCTTTTTAGCATGGTAGAGTCAGTCAAACGGCTGTGTGAGCAGCAATTAAAATTCTGTTAATTCAGGTTTATTAGCACTGAATGCTTTACTTTTGTGATCCGTCACCTTCGTAAAATGAGACATATTCTGCTTATCTGCTGCCTATTATCCTCTGGTCTGTTGTTTGCGCAAGCAGACATATGGAAGAAGCTTGGTAAGTTGACCTATAAAAAGCAGTACGACGAGTTGATGGGATTCAAAGTAGACGTACCTGTCTTTGGACCGGAAATAAAAGCATTGGCAGGCAAGGAAATTACCGTCAAAGGATACATAATTCCTACAAATGGATACAAAAGTCACAAGGAATTTGTGTTTTCTGCTTTTCCATACAACATGTGTTTTTTTTGCGGTGGCGCGGGTCCGGAAACGGTGATGGAGGTTTATGCCACTGAGCCCATCGAGTATGTCACCGAGCCCGTTGTGATTAGGGGTATTCTCCAACTAAACGACAAAGACATCAACAGACTGATGTTTGCTCTGGTTAAAGCCAGAAAATGCGACTAATGTTAATAAAATCTGCAATATGAAATACTGTATTTTGATACTGAATTTTTGCTTTTTGCTTACTGGTGCAGCTGCCCAGGTTAAAAAGTTTGACATGGCTGAGCCTGCAAACTTTATTAAGGCTGATTTTATGGGCAGTATTTATGCCATCAGCAACGGGTATTCCATTTACAAGTATAGTGCCGAGGGAAATCGGATGGGCAATTTTTCCTTTCACAAGTACGGTCCAGTCACCGTACTTGATGTGAGTAACCCGTTACAGGTAGTGGCTTTTTACAAAGACGCCGCAAAATTGGTTTTTCTGGACATGAATATGGAGAAATTAAATGAGATTAATCTTGCTAATTTCCCATCCCTCAAAGTGAAAACCATTGCTGCGGCAGACGACAAAAGCGGTGTATATTTCATAGATGAAAACAGCAGCGCTTTGAAAAAAATCAACTCGCGTGGTGATGTCTCGGAACTGAATAGTGACCTGCCACTGCAAAATATAGAACGCATCTTTTCTCTCGATAAAAACATTTGCATCACTGGCCAGGGAAAAGTAATTCTGCTGGACAGCTTTGGTGAGATCATTGATGCTTACTCATTGCAGGATGTGAATGTAACAGATATCTACAACGGAAAACTGTGCGGGCAGAAGGACGGCAAGCCTGTAATCCTTGACTTTATGGCTGGAAAGGTGGAGCCGGTACAATTACCCGTGGTTGATTTTCCTCTGGATCTTTACTTTGTTTCCTCTAAAAATGTCTACGTAGTAAAGGACAAGAAGCTGCATATCTATTGAAAGCGACAATCCCAAAACCTTGCAAAACAACATATCTTCATGAGTAGCGAAAAAGGCAGTAAGAATATAATGATTACCAACCGGAGGGCTACCCATGATTATGCCTTCCTGTCGGAATTGGAGGCAGGTATTGTTCTGACTGGTACAGAGATAAAATCTATTCGCGAAGGATACGCTAACCTCACGGATGCCTACTGCATTTTTGACCATGGAGAGTTGTATGTCAAGAACATGAACATTTCTGAGTACGCCAACGGCTCCTATTACAACCACGAGGCCAAACGAAACCGTAAACTGTTGCTACGACGTAATGAGCTTCGCAAACTGGAGCGCAAGCTGAAGGAAAAAGGCACTTCCATCATTCCCTACAAGTTGTACATAAACGAGCGCGGATTTGCAAAACTACTGATTGCGCTGGCTGTCGGAAAAAAATCATATGACAAAAGAGAAGCCATCAAAGAGCGCGATGTGAAACGGGACATAGACAAGGTCATGAAGGCTTACAAAAACAAATAATCGCTTATTCTGCTTACTATGGCACCCATTATCATACGAAAAGCGAATGAGGGCGATATCCCTGCGATATTTGCGCTGGTGGAGGAGTTGGCCTTGTATGAAAAGGCCCCCGATGCTGTAATAACCTCAGAAATGATATATCTGGAAGATTTCCGTGCTGGTTTTTTTGATGCTCATGTTGCCGAGAAGGACGGTACAGTTGCAGGAATGGCACTTTATTATCCCGCCTATTCTACATGGAAAGGAAAAATGCTATACCTGGAAGATTTTGTTGTAAAATCTGAATACCGAAGAGAGGGTATCGGACAGATGCTTTTTGATGCTTTTCTTGAGGAGGCCGTGCGCAGAAGATGCATAATGGTCAAGTGGCAGGTGCTCGACTGGAACGAACCTGCAGTTCGTTTTTATCAAAAAAACAAGGCTATAATTGAGTCAGAGTGGTGGAACGGGAAGTTGTTTCTGTCGGAGTAAAATGGAGTAGGATTAACACCTTCAATGATCTGACAAAATAGCGTAATGCAGTCGTAGAGGAGCTCAATACTCATATTAATGCGCTTTCCCCTTTTGATGGTAGTATTTGTTACCCCTACAAAAGAGGAAAGCGACTGGCTATGCCAGAATAAATTAGGAAATCAGTGCGCGGTATGATTCTGCGTCCAGAAGTCCTTCCACTTGCGCGGGATTGCTCATTTTTATTTTCACTATCCATCCTTTTCCGTACGGATCGGTGTTGACAAGGTCAGGTTGGTCGCCACCTTTACTGTCCAGATCTGAATTGAATTCAATTATTTCTCCGCTCACCGGTAAGTACAGGTCAGATGTTGTTTTAACGGCCTCGACAGTGCCGAAAATTTCGTCCTTTTCAATTGTTTCTCCTACAGTTTCAACTTCGACATATACGATGTCGCCCAATTCTCCCTGGGCAAAGTCTGTGATGCCCACCGTCGCCATGTTGTCGCCTTCAATAAGCAGCCATTCGTGTTCTTTGGTGTACTTTAAATTAACCGGGATGTTCATTTCTGAATTTTAAGTGTATGAAAAATAGAAAGTCAAAAGTATGATTTTGTTTGCTTACCTGGGTTATTTTACGACAATTTTTTCAATAACATCGCCTTGCTGAATCTTGTGCAGTACATCCATTCCGCTTTTGATTTTTCCAAAAATCGTGTAATTGCCATCAAGATGAAATGCCGGTGCCATCGTTACAAAAAACTGCGTCCCCTCTGTATGATTGCCTGATGAGGCCATACCTACATAACCCTCATCATCCCAGTTCATCGGTGGCAACTCCGAACGGATGCTGTAGTCAAGTGCTCCGTATCCGTCTCCTCGAGGGCAGCCCCCCTGGATGACAAAATTGCTTACTACCCGGTGAAATGATTTGCCGTTGTAAAAGTTGTTGTTGGACAGCTGGATGAAATTGACTACCGTTCCCGGAGCTTTGGCGGGCATTAGTTCAATGGTAACGTTGCCATATTTTGTCTGCATCGTTGCAATGGGGTTTTTCGAATAGGAATTCAGGAGCTTCCAATCAATAGGCTGATTGAAATCTGGAATTTTGACAACAGTAGGAGTTGTTGCACCATTGAAGTAGTCAATTGTTTTCTGGAGCTCGTTCCAGGTTTCGATATCCTTGGGTAGATTCAGTTTTTCCTGAGCAACCGTCAGAAAAGAGCGGTCATACATTTTCCAGTAAAAATACTTGAACCCCATTTCAGGAATCCGGAGCACCGAAGCAGCTTCCGACATCATTCCGGGGTCTCCGATGGCAAGTATTTCGAGCATAAAGCTGAACATGTCAATTCTGACTTTGTTTGGGCCTTCAGAGAACACCCTATAAAAATCGGGTCGTTTACAGATATCTCCAAGAATCTGAACAGTACTGGTACGTGCAATTGGCGCCTGCATTTGAAGACCAATTTCCTTTATATTGGCATAGTTCCATCCATACTCACTCAGTGCTCTCATTGCTGCGATTTTCTCCAATGTATTGGTGGAATTTCTCAGTTTTCTGAATATCTCTGCATTCACCCAGCTTTTTGTGTTGACCATAAACGGAGAAACATACTTGTTGGTGGCCTGGTACATCATGATTTGGATGATGGGATGCAACGTGGTATCTTTGGCCAGAGGCCAGTAATCTGTGGTTGCTACTGCAGGCTGGCCATGCTTAATAAAATACTGAGCCGCAGCCTCTGCCAAATGAAAATTGGATGCGTAAAGGTAGTTTCTGATGGTCGGTGAGCAGGTGTAATAGTCATAGTTTCCCAAGGACTGTATCGCGGCAATCTTGACCCTGTAGTCCTGGTCCTGCCCAAGTTGGTTGATAAGCGCATACATGCTGGTGGCAGTATTTGATTTGCCCAACGCTCCTGCCATCGCCATGCGTATCCGATAGTCCGCATCTGATGCCATCAAGAAAGCAAGTCTTGAGGCTGCCATACTATCCAGTGTAATCTCTTTTGCCCTGTGCAGATAGCTGGCGGCGACCAGCCGTGTTTTATGGGGAAAAGTATTGTCAGTTACAAACGAAACCATTTTTTGTGTTCCTTCAGGAACGACCATTTTTCGCAGCATGAACCGATAGATCGCATAGGCTTGCGCATTCAGCAACAGCGTATCCGAATTCTTATAGGTTGATATTGTGCAGATGTATTTCAGGTATTTTTGCGGAGCAGATTTTCCAATGGCTTCGATGATTGAAGCATTGGTCCTGATGTTTCGCCGCATAGTGTCTTGTCGCTGAAATGCTCGAACAAGCGCAGTGGTTGAACTGGAGTCGCCGATCTGACCAATGGCATATGCAGCAGCTGTTCTAACGTCTTCAACAGGGTCTGTCAGCAGTTGCTCCAACCCTGGAAGTGCACGAGAATCCTTCACTGAACCGAAGGCGATGGCCGCAAGGTATCGGTAACTTGGGTCCTCGTTGCTGAAGTACCGAATAAGGCTATCGGTTAGCAGACGATCCTGAAAATTATAAAGTTTCTGCACGCCGGGCGAACTGTAATCTATACCAACCGTGGTGTCCAGTTGCTTTTGTGCATCAGGAGGAATGCATGCGACAAACTGCATCAGTACGCTCAAAAGTACAATTATGTATATTGGTCTCATTTTCATTGAAATCCCATGAATCAAATGCAAAATAACAGTAATTACCGGCTAGGAATCTCTGATTCCCTGTATGTCTTTTTTATCAATTCTGTCATTATCCTTACTTCTCCAGCAGTCGGATGGCAAGGTAGGCCATTGTACCTGCGGCGATCAATAGGCTGTCTTCGTCAATATCGAAATTGGCGCTATGCACCGGAGCTGTAATGTTCTTATCGGGGTTTCCGGTGCCAAGACGGTAGAAGCATGCCGGAATTTCCTGAGCATAGAAAGCGAAATCTTCCGCAGTCATACGGATGGGCAGTGTTTCCACATTTTCTGCGCCTAGGTATTCCTGCGCAAATTCCATTACCTTAGTGGTTAGTGACTCGTTGTTGTGAAGCACAGGATAGCCGCTGATGATACTGAATTCGCAGGCAGCACCGAAACTCTCCGCGATACCTATTGCCAGTTTTTTCATTTTCTTATGCGCCTTTTCTCTCCAGGCCTCATTCATAGTGCGGAAGGTGCCCTCTATTTTCACCTCAGTAGGAATAACATTTGTAGCTCCGCCCTCAGAGTGGATTTTTCCAAAACTGAGCACCGTTGGAATCGTAGGATCAGCAAACCTACTGACCAACTGCTGCAGTCCGACCAAAATCTGTGCAGCCACCGCAATCGGATCAATGCAATCCTGTGGCATGGCTGCGTGTCCGCCACGACCCTTGATGGTCAGGTACAACTCATCGGCGGAGGCCATGTATATTCCAGGTCGCATTCCCACTTTGCCGGTCTGAAGCGAGGGGTGAACATGCTGTCCGATAATCAATTCAGGAGCTGGATTTTCAAGCACGCCTTCCTTGATCATGATGGAAGCGCCACCAGGACTCTTCTCTTCTCCGGGCTGAAAAATAAGTTTGATTGTGCCATCAAAATCATTCCGCATACTATGGAGAATCTTTGCTGTAGCAAGCAGAGAGGCAGTATGAACATCGTGCCCACAAGCGTGCATCACGCCCTCATTTTTTGAACGATAGGACACCTCATTGGCCTCTTTAATAGGGAGTGCATCCATATCGCCACGCAGTGCAATTACTTTCGACTCGGGTTTGTTACCTCTAATCACTGCAACTACACCATTGCCGGCCATGCCGTGGCTGTGTTCAATGCCCATCTCCGAAAGTTTCAATGCGATGAATCTCCCGGTTTGAATTTCTTCAAAAGAAAGTTCAGGGTGCTGGTGCAGGTGCCTGCGAATGGCGATGGTTTCTTTGAATCCTGCTCTTGCAAGTTGTTCTATTTTGCTTTTTACAGTAGACACGTTGGTGATTTATAAGGTGTCAAAAATTGCGTTTAGCTCCTCGTAGGATTTGTATCCCGGTCTTTCTTCTTCGCCGCCCCTTATACTCAATCCAAATGGCGACACTGCTTCTGTAAGTGACTGCAGCTGAGCGGGTTGAAAATCTGCTGCAAGTAAAATCTTGTATTGTTGACAGGAGCGTTGCAGCCAGTCCAGCGAAACAGATTTGTGGTGTAGCAGTTCAGTCAGGCTCCATGAATTTTTAACAAAGTCCAGTAAAATATAATCTGCCCGTGCGCTCATTTGCTCCAGTAAAGCATTCAAACTGTTGCTTTCTGCATTTTTCTCCACCACTATTTCTTGAATGACCTCAACCTCTGATTTAATCCTACCTGTCGGAATATTTGAAAACATGGGCAGCTGAATAGCCTTCAGTCCGATTTCACCAATAGCGTTCAATATCACTACTTCATCTTGCAGGCCGAATTCTCCGGTGATTTTCGGCCCCTCTACCCATTCGCTGAGCGCTTTTACAACATGGACGGGCATGTAGTCGGGATTCCCCTCATCGATGCAGAATCCCATCCACTCGACGGTGAACTGAGCGGCAAAATACCTGGCATCGCTCAGGTTGGTAATGGTGCTGGCTTTTACGTACATAATCTGAAAATGGCCGAGTGACTACTTTAGCCGGTTTACAACAGTTTCAAATAATTCCGGCTCGTAGCTACCGAATTCTTTTTCAAACAATCTGGCATAGCTCATCAGTACCGCTGAGGCATCGGGCTCCGGAAGTCCGAGATGTTCCTCAATGGTCATTTTATCTATTCCTCCGATTTGTTCTATGACTTCCCATACGTTTTCCGGCAAGGCAAAATCATCGGTTTTGTAGTGAATTCTGAAAATAAGAGAATACTCATAGGCCAAGGCATTGAACACCTTGTCGGGCTCCATCAGAGACTGCAACATGCGCTCTGTGGAAAATAAAGCCACACCATCCTCTGCATTGCTTTCGGAAGCGTGCAGGTGTGCCGGATGTATCGGACTGGGGAATGGTTTGGCGTAGACGACTACTTTTTCAAAGCTGTCCATGATGTAGTTTTCCCTATCCCAGGTCATCATTACTGCGTGTGCTGCAATAAGGGCCTTTAGGTCTTCAGGAATCTTTTTTTCATCATCACCGGAGGGGACAATGTACTCCGTTGCCATCATGGTCAGTGCAGTGCGCTGACAGAAAACGCTCTTTTTTTCCTCTGTTTGCTTCCGGTAGAAAGGAAACATCGCCAAAAGCAGCTTTTTAACCGGCACATCAAGGCCAGGAGGATTTCTCTTGTACCACCACCAATCAATCTGAGGTGACATTGAAAATGCCGCTGCTGCCAGCACTATGAAAGGGATGGCACACCCTGCCCAATCCTGCTCTTTTTCCCATCCCAGGAATAGGAAAATTGCGATAGGTATGATGAGGATAAAAATGACAAATCTTGAAGGCAGCAACATATCAAACAGATGCGCGTCTTATTGGAACAGAAGCAACTCCCTGAAGGGAAAAAGATTCAGGGAGTTGCTTCTGCCGGATAATGGAATTACATGCCAGGAAACCAGCTGCGATTCAAGCCAACCTCTCTGAAGGGCCATGGAATGGAAATCATGATCAGCAGAAAAGTGATGGTGTAGTACATAAATAGCTTGCCGTATTTTACTTTATCCTCTGTATTTTTCTTGGATAAAGAGTAAGCCATGGTTGAAAGTAAGATTGCTACAAGCATTCCGATAGTGTGTTCGATTACATAGAATCTTGAGACAACATTCTTCATCGTATCAGCCATTCCATTGGCCTGAATAAGCGCCAGGCCCCAATCACCCGTAAACCACTGGTAGAGCCCTATGGCCAGTTGCAGGTGGCAAGAAATCATGAGAAACAATGCGCTTTTGCGATCACCTTCGCTCCAGCTTCTGTTGCCATTGCGGCCGGCCCAGCTGCGGATAATCATCAGGATGAGTAAAATAAGAATCACCCAACGAAGGGCACTGTGCAAGTGTAGTAGTCCTGTGTACATAAGATAAATTTTTTATGATTTTGTTGAATAGTAGTTAATAAACGATTGAAAGGTGTCAAGCTTGAGTTGAAGCAATTTAACTACTGCGATCGCAGGGTTTTTATCCACCTTTTTCCAGCTGTAACGTTTGTATAATTTTATCTGGGTCTGGTTTCTGAAAAGGAATGGAGAACCACCGGGAAACCTGTATGGAATTAAGCCCCTGTTGTCGGACATCAATGCCTGCCTCTTGAATTTATACGGGATATTTCCGGGGAACGGGCTAGCTATTATCTTGCCATCAATGTCTGTGAGCACAAAAGCGTCTAAAGATTTATTTGAATCGTAAACATACCTGTCCATCCTGAAAGTGAGCACTTTCTTACCTGTTAGTGGGTATCCGTTTACAGGCCTTAGGTTCAAGTCCATAAGCGGTTGTAGAACATTGGGGTTTTTAAGGACAGCCATGTAGTTCGTATCATAAACGGCAACAACCGGGGAAAATCGATAGTAATTCCTGAAGCCTGCGAGCAGACTGTCCCGCATCTTTGAGAGCTTCTCTTTTTCTTTTACCAGATACTTGTTTAGCCGGGCCGAGGGCTGTTTTTTTAGTTGTTGTTCAATTGCGGTAAATTTCTTTGAACCGGTAGGTATTTTTACCAACAAAATGCCATTTTCTTTGAACAGTTGGTAGGTTTCGGTCGCTTCTGACAATCCTGAGGGAGTTCCTCTTTTTACTTTCCCTGAATTTCCAAGCTGCTGCGCCAGAGGTGTAGGCAACATAGCAATGCATAAAATAAAAACCGCTAAAGGAGATTTCATCAGGTAAATTAGATTAATTTTGCGGAATCAGCCTTTGAGACCCACGCGAGTAGCTGAGCTGCTTTCCGTTTTGCAAATGTACAACGAAAGTCGCTTTTTTAGTAGCTTTCGCCTCCAAAGCTGAAAAGTAAATGCAGCAAAATCATTATTTCGCAGGATTAGCTGACCTGACAAATTCAACTTGCTAACAATAAACAAATCCTCAAATGAAAATAGTTAACGACCAGATCATAGACGCGGTAATAGAATCACTGGACACGCTGGAAGATGATTATGACCGCCAGCTCACTGACCTTTTCAAAAGACAGCCTGTCATTGCCTCTTATTTGGAATCTGAGCAAACCGGAATTCTTAGTGATGAAGAACGTGATTTTCTCGAGTACCTCACATTGGTCATTTGCAAATCTGTTGAAAAAGCAGAGAAAAAAATTGAAGCTGTAAGCGAGGCCGTTTTGGAGGAAGTTGAAGAACTGAACTGGGACATGTTAGAGCGAGCTAAGGGACAAACCTTCAGTGATCGAATGGACATTTTCTTTGAAAATTATGCCCAAGAAGACCTTTTGGCTTTTGTGGAAGATTCTCTGGTGCACGACCCCGATGATGATGAAGCCAATATGGAATTTTTAACGGATGAAGGCCGAGAACCCATGTTTGTGATGCTCAAAACCATTATCGACGCGCTCGATAAAACCGCAGGTAAGTAATTAATTTACGGTTGAGAACATCCCAATAAATTGGGTCTTCAATGCTGTTTTTGAAAATTTAGCATCGATTCAACCGGTTTTTTTGAAAATTTCTTTTTCGGATAGCTGATATTATAAAAAAGTACATATCTTGGCACTTGTAACCGAAGCCCAAAACCGGAAATGGCAAAAATTTGTGCTACACTTTTAGCCTTTTTTCTTTTTTTAAGTCTTGATCTTGTCAGGGCTACCGATTTCCCAGACGCCGAGATCCACACGATATCCCAAGTATCAACCGCACGGAACTCTGCTATTGCGTTGCTTTCCGACAAATTGCCACTGCCCATAATACCTCAGCCGGTTTCCATGAGCCGCTCAGAGGGATTTTTTACGCTTGATCCAACAACGGGTATTGAGCTGCCTGAAGATGCAGAATGGAGGCGGGCAGTGAAGTGCTTTCAAAGAAAAGTAAACACTGCTGCCGGTTTCAGTCCGGAATTGAACGTCTCAGGTAAAAAGCAGTACATCGTACTGAAAAAAGACACAAAAATTGTAAATCCCGAAGGATATACCCTTGAGGTCGGCAAAAAGAAAATTGAAATTCATGCTTCAGATGCGAAGGGCGCTTTCTACGCGATGCAGACCCTCCTTCAACTTCTACCCGAAAACATTGAATCCAGGAAAAAAGTAGACCAGAGCTGGACCATTCCATGCTGTATCATCCGAGATGAACCGCGCTATTCCTGGCGAGGCATGCACCTCGATGTTGGCAGGCATTTCTTTACAGTCGACGATGTAAAGCGCTACCTCGATCTGATGGCCATGTACAAATTCAATCGATTCCATTGGCACCTCACTGAAGACCAAGGCTGGCGAATAGAAATCAAAAAATATCCCAGACTAACCGAAGTGGGGGCCTATCGAAACGGCACAATAATCGGCAAGCAGAAGGGTCTAGAAGAGCATTATGACGGACAGCGTTACGGCGGTTATTACACCCAGGATCAGGTGCGGGAGATTGTTCAGTACGCCAGCGATCTGTTTATCACAACGGTTCCGGAAATTGAAATGCCGGGGCATTGTCTTTCTGCGCTTGCGGCCTACCCCGAGTTTGGTTGTGAAAATGGACCTTACGAGACCGCCACAAAATGGGGCGTTTTTCGTTCCGTTTTCTGTCCGAAACCAGCAACTTTTCGCTTTTTGGAGGATGTCCTCTCGGAAGTTACAGAGTTGTTTCCTGGGGCCTATATTCACATCGGTGGGGATGAGGTAATTAAAGAGAGCTGGGAGGAAAGCGACTTTTGTCAGCAGTTGATGAAAAAGGAAAAGCTGCAAAGCGAAATGGAATTGCAGAGTTTTTTTATCCGCCACATGGGTCAGTTTTTGAAGCAAAAAAACAAAAAAATGATTGGCTGGGATGAGATTCTCGAGGGAGGGCTTTCCGATGATGCCATCGTCATGTCGTGGAGAGGCGACCGTGGCGGCATTGAGGCAGCGAGGATGAAACACGAAGTCATCATGAGTCCGGAAAGTCACTGCTATTTTAATTACTATCAGGCTGCCGATAATTCCAAAGAGCCGTTGGCATTTGGAGGGCTGATTACCGTTCGGAAAGTTTACAATTATGATCCAACACCGGAGGAGCTTTTGCCGGATCAAACAAGTTACGTTATTGGTGCCCAGGGCAACCTTTGGTCGGAGTATATAACCCACATTGATCAACTAGAGTACCAGGCTTTCCCAAGAGCGCTGGCATTATCTGAGGTCGTATGGAGCCCACAGGAGCAGCGTGTTTGGATGGAGTTCAAGCCCAGACTAAAGGAACAACTTCGCAGACTGGACGTTTTGGGGGTTAATTACGCCAAACACATACTCGACAATTGAGTACAGCTTCATCGCGCTGAGAAGACTACAAATTTTCCCTCACTTTTTTTGATGATGCCTTTACCTGGCGGATTGCTGAAGTAGTCGTTCAGAATATCTGCGTGTTCAGTCTCCTCAAAATAAATGCGGAAGGCAGGAATGTATCCACTTTGACCGGAATTGGTTTCCACATACAACCAGATTGGATTGTCTTTTTCTTCGCTCCGCTCAAAATCGCTGAAAACAAAAATTGCCGTGATGGGGTCTTCGGGGTCCAATTTTGCTCTTTTTTCTGCATTCATCAGCGCCGCAGTTCTGAGAAAAAACCTTCCCTTTGAAAATCCTTTAAGTGGCTTTCTACTTTCGGCATATATAGGCGTAAACATACCTGTGGCAGCATCCCAGCCATAGGTACTCGTCACATAATCCACGCACTTTTTTTTGTCTTGAAGCGCCCTTTCTGTTTCAGTTGAGAATCTGCCCGGTTGACAGGATCTGAAGTCTACCCAGGAAATGCGGATCAGTTTCCGCTCGATTTGAATAATTTTATATCGAGCAGGTGAAAGTGTCTGCGCAGATGCAAAAAGGGTCATTGGTTGCTCGAATATTTTTTGAAAGCCTGACCGGCTAAAGCGATAAATTTCAGCATTCCGGACTTCGAATCCCGGGATTTCGCTGATGGCTTTTTCTATGATGATCTCAGGATCGGCATCTCCGGTGATATCCCTTATTTCAAAGCTATTCAGCTGCTGCACTCCCTCAGCTC
Source organism: Lewinellaceae bacterium (assembly GCA_947459655.1). GTDB lineage: Bacteria > Bacteroidota > Bacteroidia > Chitinophagales > Saprospiraceae > CANHEE01. The sequence goes on along the minus strand of CANHEE010000012.1, from coordinate 1,406 downwards.
CTGAGATGGTCAGTGGAAGTGAAATTGATTTACCGCTTTGATTGCTAAAAACGAGGTATTGCTCCCGATAGACCTTTCTGGCAGCATCACTGCTGCTTTTTAATTCCTTGCCCTCAACCGAGGCTAGCCAGCTCATAGACGCTCCAAAACTTGCTGATAGGTTCCATTTTTTCAATGAAAAGGCAAGCAGTAAGGTGTCGGCTGCATTTTTAGGAGAAAATATTGCTATGGCATCTCCGAAAACCCAGCCTATTTGATTGGTGCCGGTTCGCACCTTGTACCATCGGAATTGCTGGTTTTCATCCTTGTCGTTGTGAAAAAGTGAAGATTGTTGCAAAATATCCAGCAACATACCGTCCTCCAGCACAGTATTAGTTTGCAGGTGAAGCGCCGTATCTGAATGCAGCGATATTCTGCCCAGCGAAATGGCTACTTTACGGGATTTGATGCGATCAAATGTATTGGAAAAAGCCATACATGAAAGCATCAGAAAAAGAGCAGTGAATACATACCGATTTTTCATCATACATCCGCTGCAATTTTCATTCCCAAATGAATGGTTTTGAAAAAAGTCATTGGCAGAAAGGAACAATTGTATTCAGAGCGTGCTTGGAGTGATTTTAAAAAAACCGTTATTTAGCTTTTCTTGCCGGTCCGGCGACCTTATATTTTAGAAAATCTGATGCAGTATCTACTGCCTTCAGATTGAAGCACAACAAAATAGATTCCCGGGCTGAAATCGGCAATGGAGCATGCTTCAGTAGCGCATATTTTGAGCAGTGATCCGAACTGGTTGAAAATTCGGACACTTTCAATGGACCGTCCGCCGGCATCAATCCGGATATTTCCCTCGCCAGGATTAGGGTAAATGATCGGCGGAACAGAAAGTTCTTTTTCGTTGGCAGCCGAGAGGGAAGGGCAGAGGTTGTGCGTACCCAGTTTTTTTCTGAATGGACTGTTCTGAAGTGCGGTATGGGCCCTGATCATCTGATCGGTGGTAAACATATATTTGGCCGGACCCGCCGTATAATCCATGAAGTTCATAAACATTTCGCCATCAGGATTATTGGAGGGGGTACTGCACGATCCTGCATTTCGTGGATAGTTAGGGATTCCGGAATTCTGGCCGGCGGCGGGCGGCGTATCATTACAAAAATCATTACCGCATGCCGTATCCCCCCAGATGTGTCTCAGGCCCAGGTAATGGCCTACTTCGTGGATAAGGGTTCTTCCATCAATTGCGGGTCCGATATAGCTACCTGCCGGAAAAAGTCTGTTGGAGCCAACTGCTTTTGCATAGCACCATACGCCATCGGTGCTGTCCGTTGCCGAGTTTGGGATATCTTTGAGTCCGCTTAGTGGTGGTACCGATGAAACCCCAGCATAGGTAAGTGCACTGCTTTTGT
>CANHEE010000011.1 GCA_947459655.1 Lewinellaceae bacterium | reverse complement strand
TTCTTTCAGCATGTGAACCATATCCGGCAGCGATTGGACCCTGTTGTGCACAAAATAAACCTGTCCTCCGCGGTTGATTTCCTTGTAAATGACATCTTTAATCAAATCGGTGCTGAACATTCGCACTTCGGTCTGAATCGGCTGTCGATTGGGTGGCGGAGTCCGTATAATGCTTAGATCCCGGGCTGCCATGAGCGAAAATTGCAGCGTTCGCGGAATCGGCGTGGCTGTCAACGTGAGGGTATCTACATTGACTTTCATGCCCCTAAGTTTTTCCTTTACCTGTACCCCGAATTTTTGTTCTTCATCTACAATCAATAATCCAAGGTCTTTGAATTTTACTTCTTTTCCCGCGAGGGAATGCGTACCGATGATGATGTCTATTTTGCCTTCGGCCAGTCTTTCCAGAATGTCTTTCTTTTCTTTGGCTGTTCTGAAGCGGTTAATATAGTCGATGGTTACTGGAAAGTCTTTTAGCCTTTCGGAAAAGGTCTTTGCATGTTGCAGGGCCAGAATGGTTGTTGGTACAAGCACGGCAACCTGTTTTCCATCTGTTGCTGCCTTGAATGCGGCTCGGATGGCCACCTCTGTTTTTCCGAAGCCCACATCTCCGCAAATCAGACGATCCATTGGATGTGGTTTTTCCATATCTTCTTTCACGTCCCGGGTCGATTTTAGCTGGTCGGGAGTGTCTTCATACACAAAGGATGCTTCCAATTCCATTTGCAGGTAGCCATCGGGAGCAAAGGCGTGTCCCTTGGATGCTTTGCGTCGGGCGTATAGCTTAATCAACTCCTCGGCGATATCCTTGATCTGCTTTTTGGTTCGGGCCTTCAGGTTTTTCCAGACATCGGATCCCAATTTGTGCAACTTGGGTTCAGTGCCGTCTTTTCCAACGAATTTGGATATTTTGTGCAGCGAGTTTATACTCACATAAAGTAAATCTCGGTCTTTGTAAAACAGTCGGACCGACTCCTGTATTTTTCCGTTGATGTTGATTTTTTCGAGTCCTGAAAATTTACCCACACCGTGGTCGATATGCGTTACAAAATCACCTGGCTGCAGTTCCCTGATGGAGCGCAGGGTCATTGCTTGGTCACTTGAATATCCGGTTTTTGTTCTGAAACGATGGTACCTTTCAAATATCTGATGGTCGGTGTAGCAGACTATTTTCAGATCGCTGTCAGTAAAACCCTGGTGCAGACCCACGGGAATTGGATGAAAATCGACTGCTGCGTTGAGGTCGCTGAAGATGGCGTAAAAGCGTTCAATCTGGGTGACGCTGTCCATGAAAATATAATTTCGGAAGAGGTTGCTTGTGTTTTCCGAAAGGTTTTCAATCAGCAGTGCGAAATTTTTATTGAAGCTGGGCTGCGGTTTTCCGTTGAAACGAATCTGTCCGCTGACTTTTGCCGCAGAGGCCGTATTGCCAAAGAACACCATCGGGAATTTACCCAGTTCATCCATGACTTCGGCAGGATATATGAAAGCCCTATCTCGGAAAATCTGGGCCGATTCACTCTCATCCAGTTTTGAAACGGTATTGGCAAATTCAGCAGCCTTTTCAAAACAAATCTGAAGTCGGTCAATCAGCAGCTGAAAATCTTCGACGACAATGACGGTATTCTCTGGGAGAACCTTGAAAATAGATACCTTCTGCGACTGCTCAAAGCGGGTATTGATATTGGGAACGATGGAGATCCGTGAGATTTTCTTGTCAGATAACTGGCTGACAGGATCAAAAGTGCGGATGCTCTCCACCTCATCGTCAAAAAGTTCGACGCGGTAGGGCTGGTCGTTTCCGAAGGAGTAAATATCTATTATTCCACCTCGAATGGAAAACTGTCCGGGTTCGTAAACGAAATCGTTGCGTGAAAAACGGTAGTCTACCAGTACTTCGATCAGAAAATTGACATCGAGTTTTTCGCCGACAGCAATCTCAATGCGCATTTGGTCAAGTACCTTTGGTGCCACCACTTTTTCAAATAGTGCCTCCGGGTAGGTGACCAGTATCTCTCCTCTGCTGCGGTCGGAACTTAGTTTGTTGATGGCTTCGGTTCTCTGGAGAACGTTGTTGTGGTCAATCTGCTCAAAGCGCATCGGATTTTTAAAGGAATCGGGAAAAAAGATGATGTCCTTTTTTTCGAGGATATTTTCCAGGTCGTTTTCCTTGTAGATGGCTTCCTCTTTGTCCAAGTCTATGATGAGGAAATTCCGTGGTGCAGACAGAAAAGCTGCGCCGATGATGAATGATTTCTGGGCTCCGATGAGACCACCGACCTGCACGCCTGCCCGTTCATCGAGCAATCTGTTCACCTCTTTTATCCTGTTGTCGTTGCAATACAGGTCCAGAATTTCCTTAATCAGTTCCACGAAGTAAAGTTAATATTACAATTTGGTAAAGCGGAGTCGCGTCCCGGGTTCTTTTTTGCTGCTGAAATGAAAAACGAAGTGTCGATAGCAGGGCGATTCGGATTGAATGATTGGCTGAAACGGTCATTTTTCGATGAAAATAAACCTTGCTGTTTCATCCGTTGCCCAGAATATGCAGAGGTGGGTATCGGCAGACTTGTAAGCTTGCTTAAAATCCTCCACTTTATCTTCCTGAATCATTTTTTTTACATAAAATTCTTCCAGTGTTGAGGCATGCACATTGCGATTGAATTCTGTGGCATCTTCCCGTTTCAGAATCTGAATGCCCAGCGGGATCTCTTCCTCATTGACAATGAAAATGGGGTAACGGGATACATCCTCTGAAAGGATAATCTCTGAAGCCTGTCTCAACAGTGGCTTTATCTGTAACAATTGTTCCTGAATGTCCGCTAAGTTCATAGAGTTTATTGGTTTAATCCCAAATCAATATGCCGCAAGGGCGATGGTCGCTATGCTGATTTGCAGTCCCTCAATAGCGGCCAGTTCAATGGCACAGGCTTCAAGGGTTGCTCCTGTGGTCAGCACATCATCAACAAGCAGAATATGCTTATGTTCGAGCTGCCCTGCATTTTTCCCGGCTTTGTACACTTCAGAGACATTTTCGAGTCTGCCAAACCGGTTTCTGGCAGTCTGCGATCCAGTTTTTCTGATTTTTTTCAAAGCGGATGTAAATATCGGCTTATTCATGGAAACAGAAAGCCCTTTGGCAAAAACTTCAGCCTGATTAAAGCCTCGAATTCGCTCTTTGGATCTGTGCATGGGCACGGGAACGATACAGTCGATGTTTCGGTAAAAATCGGAAGCCATCAGTTTCTTTCCATAATTTTCCCCGATACCGGTTGCAATTTCCTTTTTGCCCTCGTATTTAAGGGCATGAATTAGGGATTGAGTATGACCCCCTTTTGTAAACAGATAACAGGCGGCAGCGGTCTGAAAATGAAAACGGCCCATGAGCCGCTCGGTTACAGGATTATCGAAATGCAAGTGGTAATCGGTTTTTGGAATTTTATACAGGCAACCAATACAGAGTACTTCATTTTTTAGTGACAGTCCGTCGCCGCAGCTTAGGCATAGCCGCGGATAGAGAAACGATAAAACAGCCTCTGAGCCCGATTGTATGATTTTGCCAAACATTGGAAGATTATACTGCCAAAACAACGGAATTGGAATAAAAATATCGCCGCTTTGAAATAAATGGCTAATTTTGAGTTTTTGTACAAAATACACTAATTCAAAAGCGATTTTAACTTAACATTATGCAAGTATCGTATCTGCAGACCATCGATTACATTATTTTCCTGGTATATTTTCTGCTGGTTTCACTGTATGGTTACTGGATTTTTCAGAGAAAAAAGCGCTCTGAAACCTCCTCATCTGATTATTTTCTTGCCGAAGGTTCGCTGACTTGGTGGGCCATCGGTGCTTCGCTGATTGCATCCAATATTTCAACAGAACAGTTTGTGGGCATGTCGGGATCCGGATTTGCGATGGGTCTGGCCATTGCCTCCTATGAATGGATGGCGGCAGCGACGCTGATTGTTGTAGCCATTTTCTTCCTGCCGATATATCTGCGGAACAAAATTTACACGATGCCGCAGTTTCTCACCCAGCGTTACAACGGTAGCGTGGCGATGCTGATGGCGGTCTTCTGGTTGTTGGTGTATGTCTTTGTAAATCTGACCTCAATCTTGCACATGGGTGCAGAGACAATTTCATCACTGACCGGATTTTCTTACCTTATGTGCATATTGGGTATCGCTACTTTTGCAATTTTCATTACCCTTGGGGGCATGAAAGTTATCGGTTTCACAGATGTCATTCAAGTGGCCATATTGATTACCGGAGGACTGGCGGCGACCTACCTTGCGGTCGGTAAAGTAGCACAATACGTTGGCAACACAGAAGGATTTTTCAACGGACTCGCTGTGCTTAGAACTGAGGCGGCATCACATTTTCATATGATTTTTTCCAAAGGGCAGATGATGATGCCCGACGGAAAAGGGGGAACAGAAGACGCCTTCGGAAAATTGCCGGGACTGGCGGTACTGATTGGTGCCATGTGGATTGCAAACCTCAGCTACTGGGGTTGCAACCAGTACATCACACAGCGGGCATTGGGTGCCGACCTGCAGACGGCGCGCTCCGGACTCTTGTTTGCGGCCTTTTTGAAGCTCATTATGCCGCTGATTGTGGTGATTCCCGGGATTGCCATATTTCTACTTCATTCAAGGGGTTATGTTTTCAGCGGAAGCGGAGACATCATGAGTGGTATAAATCCCGAAACCGGTCAGATGGTTATCAGGCCTGACAAGACCTACTCTGCTGTGCTGACACTTCTGCCCCCTGGATTCACAGGCCTGGTTTTTGCTGCACTGACTGCCGCTGTGGTGGCGTCGCTGGCAGGGAAGTCTAACTCCATTGCTACCATTTTTGCACTGGATGTTTACAAAAAGGCTTTCAACAAAAATGCCACAGAAGCTCAGCTCATAAAGGCCGGTAGAATAACCATAGTAGCTACCATGCTGGTTGCAGTGGCGGTTGCACCTGTGCTGCGGTCATTCGGACAAATATTCAACTTTATTCAGGACTTTACCGGACTGATTTCTCCGGGCGTGCTGGCCATATTTATGATGGGCTTTTTCTGGAGGGGCAATACCTCAGCTGCTGCACTCACTGCTGCCGTACTGACCATACCGTTGGGTATTGGTATTGAAAAGATGGTACCTGATATGCCATTTATGAACCGCATGGGCTGGGTCTTTCTGGCGCTCATCGCCATCCAGTTTCTCATCAGTATGACCGATAAAAACCGAAACAAACAGCGTGGACTGGAAATCGAGGTGGATGATTTTAAGGTGAGCAACGCATTTGCGGTAGGTGCCGTACTGGTTTGCGGAATACTATCTGCCCTCTACTATATTTTTTGGTAAAACGCATTTGAAAAGCTGATTTTCGCATGCCCGGCAGAAGAATGCACTTCTGCCGGGCATTTTTTCTTCATGTGACCGTCACAATGCAGAAAAGCCCATTACCTGACATAAATAACTGTGGCTTTCTGTTATCTTTGCACCAAAGAAAATCAACTTGTTATGTTAAACGCTGTTTCTCCGATTGATGGGCGCTATCAAAGGCAGACGGCTGCATTGGCTGATTATTTTTCAGAATATGCACTGATTCGCTACCGCGTTTTTGTAGAAATTCAGTATTTCATTGCCCTATGCAATTTTTCGCTGCCGCAATTACAGGAGTTTGACAGCCTGAAATTTGACGAGCTGAACGATGTATTTGAAAATTTCTCTCCGGATGATGCCGAAATCATCAAAAATATCGAGAAAGTTACCAATCACGACGTCAAAGCAGTAGAGTACTTCCTAAAGGAGAAATTTGATGCCTTGGGAATTGAGCGTTTTAAGGAGTTTATTCACTTCGGACTGACCTCGCAGGATATCAACAATACCGCCATCCCCATAAGTATTAAACACGCGATAAGCGATGTTTACCTTCCGGTTTTTATGCAGATTGTCGAAGAACTGAACGTGCTGGGTCAGGAGTGGATGAATGTACCGCTGCTGGCGAAAACGCATGGACAACCAGCCTCCCCCACTTTGCTTGGAAAAGAATTTATGGTGTTTTCTGAGCGGCTGAACAATGAACTGGCCACCCTGCGGCATTGTCACCAGCACCTAAAGGCAAAGTTTGGTGGTGCTACCGGCAATTTCAACGCACACCATGTCGCATATCCCGACTACGATTGGGAGTATTTTGGCAACCATTTCGTAGGAGAGTACCTCGGACTGGAAAGACACAAATACACCACTCAGATTGCACACTATGATGATCTGGCTGCTCTTTTTCACTGTCTTTCCCGCATCAATACAATATTAATCGATTTGTGCCGCGACATCTGGGCGTACATTTCTATGGATTATTTCAAACAAAAAGCAGTGGAAGGAGAAGTTGGTTCGTCGGCCATGCCCCATAAGGTAAATCCGATCGATTTTGAAAATGCTGAAGGCAACTTTGGCATGGCAAACGCCATTTTCGGTCACCTGGCTGAAAAATTGCCGATTTCAAGGCTGCAGCGTGACCTTACCGACAGCACGGTGCTTCGCAATGTCGGGGTGCCTTTCGGGCATACACTCATCGCCCTGAAATCCATTCTCCGGGGATTCGGAAAACTGGTGCTCAACGAGGAGAAAATCCGCGAAGACCTGGAGTCTAACTGGATGGTTGTGGCGGAAGCGATTCAGACAGTTCTTAGAAGAGAAGGTTATGAACAGCCTTATGAAGCACTTAAGGCGCTTACACGAGGCAAATCAAAAGTGGGAAGGGCTGAAATACACCGTTTCATTGATGAACTCAACGTCACTGATGCCATTAAAAGTGAACTAAAAGCAATCAGTCCGCACAATTACGTGGGCATCTGGCAATAAATTTATTATCCAAAAATGTCAAATTCTCCCATCTGGTATCTGGAAAATATTGATTTAACCGACATCTTGTGTCCGAGGAAACAGGAGCAGCAACCACCTGCTCACCTCACGTACAAGGCAGGAGAATACATCAACATTCCGAATGACCGGTCAGGCTACATCTATTTCCTGAATAGCGGGAAAATAAAAATCGGGTCCACCAATGCTGCCGGGAAGGAAATAACAGATGTAATGCTCTTTAGGGGAGAGGCATTCGGACTACTACCGTCATCTGCAGAGCGCAGACGCAAGGACTTTGCCTGCTGTATTGCAGATTGCAAAGTTAGCGTGGTTTCTGTCGATGAAATGAAGTCGCTTTTCAGGGACTACCACGCCATCAGCCGTTTTTTTCTGAAATTCACAGGTTCAAAAAGACTTGAAATGCAGGATCGCCTCGAATCGTTGGTTTTCAGGGATTCAGGAACCAGAATCGCACATTTACTGGTTGAAATGGGTAAACGAAAGGGGAAACAACAAGCCGGAGGAGAATTGCTGCTCAGGGATGCCATGAAGGTACAAGAGCTTGCGCGCCTGAGCGCAGGTTCGGGACAACGTGTTGTCGCAAGACTAGGTGAATTCCGAAAAGAAAATATGATTGCCTTCAGCGAAAAGAACATATTAATCAAAGACATGGAAAGACTGGAAAAGAACGCGCAAAAGCAATGAAAAAGTGGGTAGATGGTCTGAAGTCGCAGTTGCAGGGAGAGCTGCCCGGCAGAAAGGCGCAGTTTGAAATGGCCAATATTTTCAGGGATCCGGATTATACCATCCCAGAAGATGCCAGGCATGCAGGGGTGATGATATTGCTTTTTCCATATGAAGGACAGATACACACGACTTTTATCCATCGTACCGCCCACAATCCAAACGATCCGCACAGCGGACAGGTCAGTTTTCCGGGTGGCAAGCGGGATGAGACAGATGATTCGATGCTCGCATGTGCGCTCCGAGAAACGGAAGAAGAAATCGGTGTGCCTGTAGGTGATATTCAGGTCCTTGGCGGACTGACCCAGCTGTACATTCCGGTTTCGCATTTTAATGTACACCCGTTTGTGGGCTATGTCCCTGAAAAACCGAAGTTTAGTCTGCAGGAAAGTGAAGTGAGGTCGGTGCTGAATTTGCCACTGATGCATTTTTTTGAGGATGGCAATCTGGACAGGTGTGATATTACCGTTCGTTCGTTTACCATGAAGGATGTGCCTTATTTCAGAGCTGGAGAAAACAGAATCTGGGGAGCCACCGCGATGATTTTAAATGAATTTTTGTCGGTATGGCGTAAAATACCCTAAATTAAAGAACTTCGGTTCCGCCGTATTCGTTCTGATGTATAGAGAAACCTCCTTAAAGATAACTATAGCATGAAGCAACTAATTTTTCTTTTCATCGGTGTCTGGTGCCTTTCCACGACTCTGAAGGCGCAGGAATCTGAGCGCCTGATTCAATTCACGGGAGTCATTTTGACAGAAACCAACAACGAGCTGGTACCGGTACCCTATGCCAATGTATACATGAAAAACAGGAGCCGGGGAAGTTATTCTGACATGAGGGGATTTTTCTCCTTCGTGGCAACCAAAGGTGAAAAGGTTGTTTTTTCCTGTGTGGGTTATAAAACAACCGAGATCGTTATACCAGATACCCTGAAAGATACCCATTACTCCGTAGTCCAATTGCTGTCAAAGGACAACATCAATCTGCCTGCAACCGTCATCTTTCCATGGCCAAGTCGTGAACATTTCAAAATCGAGTGTCTGGCTATGGACATCAAAGACGAATTGCACCGTCGCGCGATGGAAAATCTCGCAGAAAAAGAGATGCGGAGGATGAGAAGAGAGCTTGCCGCCGATGGCAAAGAAACTACCCGCCTTTTTCTTCAAGAAAAAGCCAATCAGACCTACTATTCAGGACAATTTCGTCCGATGAATATTTTTAATCCGCTCGCCTGGGCAAAGTTCATCGATGCATGGAAGAAAGGTGAATTCAAGCAAAAAGCCGATACCCATTAACTGAAGTTTTGGCGTACAGCTGAACATATTGCGAATTTTTAATGTATTTTTGCCTGAGTCTAAAAATGGCATCGACATGCGTGTTCTGTTTACTATCCTCTGCTCTGTTTTTTTTGTCTGTAATGTAAAAGCGCAGGTTTACCCACCTGATTTTAAATGTGTACAGAACGACACGCTGAGATGGGACCCATTTAAAAATACCTGCGGAGCATTCCAGAAATACCTCATTTACGGCAGTCAGAGCTTTGCCGGACCCTATGTACAGGTCGGCGCGGTAAACAATGAAAACACCACTTTCTTTTTTCACCTGCATCCGGCAGGTCAGACTTGGTACTATTTTCTGCAGAGCCGCTATGATTGCCCCGGTCAGCCCATCCTGAATTCCGATACACTTACCGGTTCTTCTCCTGAAATTCCTGTCATTCGATCTATTTCTGTTGAAAACAACAAAACGGTTTTGGAGTGGAAAAAAACACAGGACAAGCGGGTTTACGCGTACATCATTTACAAATTTACTGCCCAGGGTATTAAGCCTATTGATACGGTTTTCAATAGCAATACTTACGTGGATAGAAATTCGCAGCCTGACAAGCAGCGCGAAATTTATTTTGTACTGGGACTAGACCGTTGCGGCAATACCAGTCTTTTCGGAAAGGCTCACCAGTCCATTCGCGCCTTCTACAAGCAGGACGAGTGTGCAGGGACCGCACTGCTGAACTGGAACCGCTACAAAGACTGGAGCGAAGGAATTTTGAGGCAGGAGGTATGGGTAAAAAGGGGAAGTCTTCCATATGTGATGTCAGATACCCTGCCGGGAAATGATAGCAGTTATGTTTTCAAAGGGCTGAAAGACAAGGAAAAGTACTGTTTCTATATCCGCTCTGTTAGCAGAGGAAATCCGGCAGCCACGTCGCGGACGAATGAGGTTTGCATGGTAGCCGATCTCATCAACCCGCTTCAGTTCGTTATCGTGAAAAATGTAGAGATTAGCAACAAGGGTGAAACTTCCTTTTCATGGATTTGGAACAACGATGCTGATCTGGACCTTGTGAAAATCCGGATATCTGCTGACGCACAACTGTGGACAGATATCGCCACCCTCCCGACCAGCAATTTTCCGGGAGAAGTAAGTTATACAGACAAAACAGCAGGGATTTCCGAAAAAACCCATTATTCAATTTACACCCGGGATATCTGCGGAAAAGAGCAGATTTTTCCATTTTATACGCTGAACATCAAAGGTGAGGTACAGGATAACCGCAGTAACCTTCTGAGATGGACAACGCATTTCCTGCCGGATGTGCAGAAAACGGATTACGAGTTGTACCGGATTGTCAATGGCAGCGAAAACAAGATCTGGGAAAGTCAGAATCAAAATGAATTTACGGATCCGTTTGATCCGCTCAATCCTGAAAATGCCAACATCTGCTACCATGTGGTGGCATATGTCTATGACACCCTCCCTAATGGTAGTCCCATACGCGTACGCTCCAAATCTAATACGGTTTGTGTGAGCCAAACAGCCACCATTTTTACGCCAAACGCATTTGCACCGAGGGGTGTCAATCAGGAGTTTCGCCCTGTAATCAGTTTTAACGATCAGCTGGCCTCTTTTTCAATGGCCATTTTTGACCGCTACGGCGCAAAAGTCTTTGAAACCGATGATCTGACAGTTGGCTGGAATGGCAAACTCTACAACAACGGAAGGGAAATGAGCCAGGACACATATGTTTACTACATTAAGACCGTTCAGAAGAACGGCAAAACGGAAGAGACCAAAGGAGCAGTTCTTCTACTCAGGTAAAATCCTGGTGGAAACTGCCGGATGACTTTCCATAATCGACTGACGGGTCGGGAAAGAAACAACAGCGCGATACTGCTCCCATAAAATACAATTCATTCGTATGAATAAAATCCTGATAACCGCACTAATCTCCTTAAATCTTTGTCCTTTGCTCGCGCAGGATAATTCAAAATCCACAGATGGAAAGAGCAGCAGTCAAAGCATAGAAAAGCGAAAGGGTGTCGAACTCTGGAACTGCAACGCCATCAACAGCGACAGAACAGAATTTGCGCCGGCGTTTTACCAATATGGTCTCGTGTTTGCCTCTTCTGCAAAAAAAGGCAAGATAGATCCACAATCCGGAGAACCTTTTTTTCAGTTGTACTATGCGGAAACCGACCGCAACTACATTCCCCTGCAACCGCATCTTTATTCACAGGAAGCCAACTCACAGTACCACGAGGGCGGTGTTTCATTCAGTAAAAAATGGGATGCTATGTACTACTCTGCCAGTAACCAGAACCGTGGCTTCAGTCTGGCAGACAGCAAGGGCATCAGCAGAATGAAGATATACGAGAGCAAGCGTGGATTGAGGGACTGGGAAAGAGGTGTTGCACTACCTTTCAACAACGACAGATTCAGCTGTTTTCACCCATCCTTGTCTGCCGACGGACGTACCCTATACTTTGCATCTGATATGCCTGGTGGCAAAGGTGGTTACGATATCTACAAAGTTGAAAATACCGGAAAGGGCTGGGGTAAACCGATCAATCTGGGCTCTACCATCAATACTACCAACGACGAGGCATTTCCATTTATCCACGAGAGCGGCACCCTGTTTTTTGCCTCCAAGGGACACAACAGCATGGGTGGTTTTGATGTGTTTAAAACAGACTTGAAAGGCACCACACCTACTGTAACCAATCTGGGAAAACCTTTTAATACCGAGTCAGATGACCTGAGTCTGATACTGAATTCAGAGGGGAATGCGGGTTATTTTTGTTCCGGTCGTGAAGGAGGATTTGGAAAAGACGACATTTACCTTTTTAGGTCTGAGTACATTCTGACCGATGAATCACACGACCTCAAGGCACTGATTAAGGTTAGGGACGCTGTCAGTTTGAAACAGATCGGCGGTGCCGAAATGAGGATATTTGAAAAATCGGGAGACCGTTTCCTTGCCGGCGAGGAATACTATGATGTCCGCCTGACGACCAATCCCAATGGCAAGGATTTGGCCATTGAGACAGTCAGAAAGTCGGTGGAAAAACTGGGAAAGCCGAGTTGCTACAGCACCTCCACCGGAGATGTCCAGTACGACATGAAAAACAACCGTGAATACCTTATTCTGGTCAACAAAGAAGGCTACGAAACCAGAGAACTTCACTTCAGTAATACAGAAGCCTCAGATGTGGTTACACTGGAAATCATCCTTGAAAAGCCTGCAAAACCAAGTCTAAAGGCAGTAGTAATGAGCGACAGGTTCAATACTGCCATCACCGGCGCTGTCATCAATATAATAAACACCACCACTCAAAAAACGGAAACCATCTACTCAAACTCGAGTGGAGAATTTGTTTACAATCCGGAACCTGCCGCCTTGTATACGATAAAAATTGAGAAAGCCGGTTACAGGTCTGTTACAGAAACATTGAGCACAGACAAAAACGCGTCCATGCTGATGGAAAGGCGATTTGTACTCGTTCCGATTGATTCTCAGCTGGTCAACAATCCCATCGAAACCGGAGCTGTTATTGTTCTGGAAAAAATCTATTACGATTTCGATAAGGCCATCATTCGGGTGGGTGCGGCTGCAGAATTGGATGCGCTTGCCGGATTGATGAGCAAGTACAAGTCAATGGAAATTGAGCTGATTTCGCATACAGATTCACGTGGCTACGGCGATTACAACCAGCGCCTCTCTGACCAAAGGGCAATATCAGCAAAGCAATACCTGATGGCAAAAGGGATTGCCGAAAACAGAATCGTTGCACGAGGTGCCGGAGAAATCCGACTCAGGAACAAATGCAGTGATGGTGTGAAGTGCTCTGAAACAGAACACCAGTATAACCGCCGTACTGAAGTCATTGTCACCAAAATCAACGAACCTGCGGTGAAGGTCGAATATGGTGATAGGGGTCCTGAGGTCATCAACGGAAAAGACAATTGATTTCGCCGGAAGCCAGGCCTGAACGGTTTCAACCATAAACAAGGTTATCTTCATAATCTCATAGTGGCGGAGGGCTGATTTTCTTCCGTTACCATGAGATTTTTTTATTGAAACGATTTTCTCTCCCCAAACGGAGTATTTTTGCTCAAAAAAAGATGGCTACTTCAGGTCTTCCTCCAGCGTTCGTTGCCCGCATGCGGTCCCAATTAGCTACTACATATCCCGCTTTTGAGTCCGCAATGGCGGAGGCAGCACCGGTGAGTATTCGCTATAACCCTCTAAAGCCGGTAGCGCAATTTGATGAAGCCGCTCCAATTCCTTGGGAGCCCAACGGCTTTTACCTCGGCGCACGCCCTTCTTTTACACTGGATCCGTCTTTTCACGCCGGTGCCTACTATGTTCAGGAGGCATCTTCAATGCTCATTGGCCATGCGCTGAGACAGACAGTTGATTTTGGCGACAGCCTGAAAATAATGGATTTGTGCGCAGCTCCCGGTGGTAAAAGCACACTACTGCTCTCGCACATGAACCGGCAAAGCGTGCTGCTCAGCAACGATGTCATCAAAACTAGGGTAAACATACTCAAAGAAAATATCCACAAGTGGGGACACCCGAATGCAGTGGTGAGCAACCAAGAAGCTGAGGATTTTCGTTCGCTCAATGGTTTTTTTGATGTGCTGCTGATTGATGCGCCCTGTAGTGGCGAAGGACTATTTCGCAAGGATGAAAACGCCGGGAAAGAATGGTCTGAAGATAATGTGCAGCTCTGTGCCGCCCGTCAGCGAAAAATCGTTGCCAATGCGGTAAACCTGCTGACCGAAGGTGGAATTTTGCTGTACTCGACCTGCACCTACAATGCACAGGAAAATATGGACAATGTACGCTGGATTTCGGAACAATTCGGCTGCGAGTCCTTACCGATAAAAATGCCGGCTAACTGGGGCGTGCTGGAATTGCATGAAGCAAGTGGTTTTGGCTACCAATGCTATCCGCATCTTGTGAAAGGGGAAGGCTTCTTTTTTGCCATTCTCCGCAAGGGAAAATCAACCGGAACCATCTCACAGTCCACCTATTACGGAAACAAGCCTACGCACGAGCCTGTATTGAAATGGGAAGCCGAAGTGCTGGGTCAGTGGTTACAGGATACCGCTTCGCTCTCGTTATATAAAAAAGGCAATGGCATGATTACCGCCGTACCAAAGGCCATTGAGCAGGAATGCGCTACCATTGAATCGGCCCTGAAAAGGGTGTCGTTCGGAATAGAAATAGGAGAATTCAAGGGTCGGGATTTCATTCCCTCACATGAACTGGCGTTAAGCACCCTTGTGTCCGCAGATTTACCTTGTGTGGAACTAGAGAAAAATGAAGCCCTGCTGTTTCTGAAAAAAGAGCTTCACAATGTTGATACCGATCTGCGGGGATGGGCGCTTGCAAGATATAGGGGATTGGCATTGGGGTGGATGAAAATTCTGCCCAACCGCATCAACAACTACCTTCCCGCACAATTCCGTATAAGAATGGACCTCGATGCAGGTTTACATTGACGAGTGGAGCAGCCGTGCTGCCACTATTTTCTCTTTGGTTTGTACTTAGACTTATCCAGAATGCTTTGGGCATCTTTTAGCGCAATCAGTTGATCCATCGTGGTGTTTGGCATGCGCTGCATGTAAGCTTTTATTATCTGCATTCCCATCCAGTTGCCGGCTCTTCCGGGTGAATCGGCAGGCATTTTTGTAGTTCCGCTCGGACTGGGGTTGACGAGTTTTGACCACGATTCCCCTTTAACTGAGTACAACAGGTTGTCGCTGAGGACATAAGCCCATAGGTCGGCTTCATTGTTTTTACACCAGTCCACCTGTTTCTGCGTGTAGGCTAGTTTGACGCTATCGGGTGTGTACGGCAGCAGTTTGTCAAGGATATATAGTTTTTTCCCGTTGTCAATCATCACATCAATCAGTCTTTTGCCGAGTGGCGACTCATCAATCATTCCATTGACCCAGGCCTCCATACCCCTGGCCACCAGGTGATTCTTGTCCATACCGCGAAGTACGTAACGCGGAATATCCAGGTGCTGGTACCCGGTGTGATTTTCTCCGAGGAAAAAGTCGACTCCCACAGCGAGTAGACTGTCGCCGTATGGAAAGGCCCCTACGCCATACTCGCTGATGTAGGAAATGACCTGCGGTGTGGGTCTTTTGGGAAAGTAGTACTTGAAAAACCTGAATGCCTGCGTGAATTCCTTGTCGTAAGCGCTCATGTCTCGGTAAATCAACTGACAGCTGTCAAACAGGTTTCTGATTTGTTTGTGTCTTATGAAGTCACCAATTACAGCTTCAGCGGTGGCATCTTTGCGGCTGGGATCGCTGATGATTTGTGGAAATATCTCCATAAACATCGGATACTTGCTTTTTAGTCCGGACACTCCTACAGCGATGTTGTTGGTGTCAATGGCCATCATATCCTGATCAAAACGTTGCACTTTGACATCCAATTGAATATTGGAAACATCCGGAATTTTATCGGACCCGCTGCCGCAGGATGTGCAGAAATACAACAGACAGAGCGGCAGTATCGCTTTCAGGCTGCGCAAAAAGATTTTAATTATATTGATGGAATAACTATTAAAGTCGTTCATATTCAGGATTTTTTGAAAAATAAAAAAATGCCTTTGCTTTTGATCAATCTTCGCCGATCTCTTGTAGGGCATACAGCTGCGGCTTGCTCGGACTGGCATCGAGGTCGAAGGTAGCAATTTGGATATTCAATAGATAATCACCATCTTTTACGATGTCCGGAACATAAACCAACTCTGTGATTGTGGCATTTTTACGCGGATCTGCGGGGTATTGCCAGAAAGCCCTGTGAGCCAGCAACTTCCCCTCATCGTGTTCGCGGTCAACCGATGGCAGGTCGGTCAATAGATGTGTAATGCCGCATTCGACCAGGTATTCCATGGCTTCATGGTGTATATAAGGCGGATTGGCGTGCGAGTAGTTCATCTTCAGTTTGTGTCCGTCATTGGGCATCGTCCTGATCACTATGGTCTGGGCATCACCCGGACCAATCAGTTCGGCTATCTGTTGCTTTTCAATGACACGGTCACCATCTTCTCTTTTGGTAGGGTATAGTGTTACCAGTCTGGCGATGAAATGAAAGTTGTTCAGGCAATCCTGAATGCTGTACCACTCTTTAGCGATGTGTCCGACACATTCCGTGTGGGTTCCATTGCCGTGCGGGTTGAAACGCACATTTTTGAAGTTGACAATACCTCCCTCGGCCGTTGAACCTACCCAGTCCCCCGAGCGCACCGGCTCAAATTCGGGGAAAGGTGCGTAAAAGCAGTTTGGGTTCTCAGTACCCGATTTCATTGGAATGGAAATGTCAATGGGCCTGGACAGATCTGCCGAGTAATTTTTAAATTGGTATTGTAGTTTGATAACCATCGTGAAATTGAATAATTTTGGATTGTCCGCCCAACTTTTTTTATCTTTGTTGTAATGATAAAATTGCTGATTTCCCGCCTTCTCAGAGCCGTTCCGCTGCTGTTTGTCGTTATTGGGATTGTGTTTTTTCTGTACCGTTGTCTTCCGGGCGACGAAGTGGAAGCAACGTACGTCATGCCCCAGAAAAAACTCGGGTCTGATTCACTGGAATACCATCGGCTATACCGGATTTATGCCCGCGAGCTGGGTCTTGACAAACCGGTGTTCTTCTTTAAAGCCAGCGCAAAAACCGGTGTTCAGTGGATAGGCTTTGAAAACCAGTATGTCGCAAAGGTAAAAAAAATATTTCAGGGTGATTTTGGAATTTCTTACCGCACGAGACTGCCGGTCAGCATAGAACTATGGGAGTCTATTCGCTGGACAATTGTCATGAATGGACTGGCGTTGCTGCTGATATTTTTACCCGGAATGTATCTTGGAATGCAGAGCGCACGGCGGTATGGAAGTCGCGTCGACAAGTTCATTATGCAGGCCAGTTTTGTCCTCGACGCCATACCTTCTTTCTGGTTGGCCACCCTGGCCATGATTTTTCTAACAACGAGTTATTACGGCATACAACTTTTTCCCTCAGCCGGTTTGGGAGAGGCACCCTACGGAGCCGGTTTTTGTGTAAAACTGCTACACGCGCTGCCCCACCTGATACTGCCCATTATTTGTATCGTACTGGGAAGCATCAGTATCGTCATTCGGCAGATGAGAAGTGCCGCACTCGAGGTCAGTGGGCAGGACTATATCAGGACAGCCCGCGCGAAGGGCCTAAGCGAAAAACAGGTTTTCAGAAAGCATGTATTTCCAAATGCTGTTTTTCCGATGTTAACGATGGCCGGAAATGCAGTTCCCGACCTGATTGCAGGCGCCTTTTTGATTGAAAACATCTTTAACATTCCCGGTATGGGTAAACTAACTGTAGAAAGCATAGCTGCCCGCGATTTTCCGGTTTTGTTCGCGGTAATTGTCATTACAGCCGTTTTTACTATTGCCGGAAATATTATTGCAGAGTTGTGTTACAGGCACCTTGATCCCCGAATCGCATAGTCGCAGCAATACGGAAATATATCCTGTTCGAAATACCTTTAGATTGCTTATTTTTGCAGCCGTACAGTGCAAAAAAAATGCCGATGACCTATCAGGAAATAGTCCAGCAGATTTCAGCAAAAAAGTTTCAGCCTGTTTACTTGTTACAGGGTGAGGAACCCTTTTTCATTGATGAACTCGCTGCTTTGTTTGAAGAAAAGGTGCTGTCAGAGGCAGAAAAAGCCTTCAACCTAACCATTTTTTACGGCAAAGATGCCGATTTTCAGGGTGTCGTTGATACTGCAAGGCGCTATCCGATGATGAGCGAGTACCAGCTTCTCATCATCAGGGAAGCTCAGGAAATGGAGGAGCTGGAAAAACTGAGTACCTATGTGGAGAAACCCACACCGAGTACCATTATGGTCATTTGCCACAAACGTAAAAAAATAGATGCCAGAACAACTGCCGGGAAAGCAATTACGCAGAAATCCGTGGTTTTTGAGTCTAAAAAAATTTACGACTACAAGGTAGCGGACTGGATAATGGATTACCTGAAAGACCGTAAACTGAAGATCAAGCCGGATTCTGCGACCATGCTGGCAGAATACCTGGGAACAGACCTTTCGAGAATTGTCAACGAGCTGGAAAAGCTTGCGATAAACATTCCTGAGGGGTCGTTTATTACACCGGCACACATTGAGAAATACATCGGAATCAGCAAGGAATTCAATGTTTTCGAGCTGATAAGTGCCCTTGGCAACCGCGATATTTCAAAATGCAACAGAATTGTGCGACACCTGACAGACAACATGAAGCGCAATCCGCTTATTCCCTGTATTGCGGCACTTTATGGTTTTTTCAGCAAGGTTTACATGTTGCATTTTCTGCGAGGCACGTCTCCGACTGAACAGATCAAGGTGCTGGGTCTTAAAAACGAATGGGCTTTGAGAGATTACGTTGCTGCCATCAGGAATTATCCACCGGATAGAGTAGAAACCATTATTGAAATGCTGAATACCTTTGACCTCCGTGCAAAGGGGGTCGACAATGTAAACACTGGAGATGAGGAACTGCTTAGGGAGTTGATCAGCAGAATTTTACTCTGAATAGCGGAAGCGGTTTGAGAAAATTAATCAAGACAGAAGCATGTTCAAAATTTTAGACAAGTACATCATCAGAAAGTACCTGGGTACTTTTTTCTTTGTGATGCTTTTGTTCACTATGATTGCCTCGGCCATCGATTTCAGCGAAAAAGTGCAGGACTTCATAGAGGAGAGTTGTACCAAAAGAGAGATTATTTTTGATTATTTCATCAACTTCATGCTCTACATCAATGGGATGCTCATGCCCATTTATGTACTAATCGGCGTCATCTTTTTTACCTCCCGAATGGCCTATAACGCTGAAATGATTTCCATTCTCAACGCCGGTGTGCCGTTTTCGCGAATCATGAGACCCTATCTGATTTCAGCCACGATAGTGATGATCCTTTTCTTGTTGGCCTCACATTATTTTGTGCCTGTAGGTAATGTCAAGAGACTGGATTTCGAGCGGAAATACATCAATAAACGCTCAGAGAAGGGCAAAAAGGACAATGTCCACTTGTTTATAGCGAAAAACCTGAAGGCCTACATCCGGTACTACAGTCCTTCCGACAGCATGATTCGTGACCTGAGGATTGAAAAAATTGAAAACGGAGAGGTAAAAGGAATCCTCGAAGCAGCTACCGCGCAGTGGCATGGCAATACTGGTAAATGGACATTGTCAACCTACGAAATTCGTACGTTTGACGGCATCAATGAGTCTTTGCAATACAATTACACCTCGACATTGGATACAGCACTGAACATTCATCCCAACGACTTTGTATTCTACGAAAACGAAAAGGAGCGTATGACCACGGCCATGTTGATGGACAATATCCAGCGGGAAAAATTGCGCGGAGCCATCAATCCAAAAAATTATGAAATTGAATTACACCGCCGAACTTCTGAGCCCTTTATGGTGGTTATTCTGACCATTCTCGGACTTGCCATTGCGGGAAGAAAAGTTCGTGGCGGAATGGGACTCCACCTTGCCATCGGCATCGGTCTGGGTGCCGTTTATATTTTTATATCCAGGTTTTCCGCCACGTTTGCCAACAGCAACGACTTGCCGGCCATTGTCGGTGTCTGGATTCCAAATATTATTTATGCGCTGATAACGGTGTACGCCGTCAGCAAGGCACAAAAATAAGGCTTTGACATTAAACTGAGTAATTGGCCCTCCGACGAGGTGTGTGGAAAAATACTACCTTTGCGGGTGTGTATCCCTGAAACATCAATTGCAAAATCAAATATTCGCACATTATAATTCCACATAAAGTGAAAAGAACAGAAATCAGTACTCTTGGTGAATTCGGACTAATTGACCGTATTGCAGAAAAAAATACTCTCAGGCAGGCATCAACCTTGAAAAGTATCGGTGATGATGCTGCAGTAATTGACAACAGTGACTGCATGACCGTTGTGAGTACCGATTTGCTGATGGAAGGCATCCATTTCGACCTTGCCTACACGCCGCTGCGGCACCTGGGTTACAAAGCTGTGGTTGTGAATGTCTCAGATATTTATGCCATGAACGCAGTGCCTAAGCAGATTACCGTTTCCATCGGAATTTCCAACAGAATTTCTGTAGAGGCCATTGACGAGTTGTATGAGGGTATTTTTCAGGCATGCAAATTTTACAATGTCGATCTGGTCGGTGGGGATACTACATCTTCTATGAGCGGACTGGTCATCAGTGTAACCGCGATTGGCCAGGCAGCCGCTGAAAAACTTGTGTACAGAAATGGCGCCAGCGTGGGTGACATCATTTGCGTAACCGGCGATTTGGGTGCAGCATATCTTGGATTGCAGATTCTGATTCGCGAAAAACAGATCTGGCAGCAGCATCCCGACATCCAGCCCGAGTTGGGTGAATCCACCTACCTGATTGAGAAAATCCTCAAACCTGAGGCCAGAAAGGACATGATCGAATTGTTCGCCAACGCGGGATTGCGCCCTACTTCCATGATGGACATCTCTGACGGACTGGCATCAGAGCTGCACCACATCTGTAAGCAGTCTGGTGTAGGTGTCTATATCGAAGAGGCGCAGGTGCCGATACATGCTGACGCAAAAATGACGGCCATTAATTTTGGATTGGATCCCATCACCTGTGCATTGAGCGGTGGAGAGGATTATGAGTTGCTGTTTACAGTTAGTCCGTCAGATCTTGAAAAGGTCAGATACATGCCGGATATTTACATCATCGGTGAAATTACCGACAAGGCAGATGGCATAAAATTGCACACCGAAGGCGGAAAAATACATCCGATTACTGCTCAGGGCTGGGTTCATTTCTGACCGGGGTTGGGGTTTTTATGCGACACCTTCAGGGTCGAATTGATTTCCCACTATTTTTTCTATAATCGTATGAACCCGAAGGGTTTAATAACGTAAAGGATTGTAACCCCACCCTTACTTACTCAAACTATTTCCGATATTGGGGTCAAGCTCGAGAGCTTTCTCTCTACAACGCTTGCTTTCTGCGGCATTGTTGACACCTGCATAGGCCGTTCCCAGATCCCACCATGAATGTGCGTTTCGGGGTTCAATTTCTACTGAGCGTTGGAACCATTGTACGGCCTTTTCCTTGTTGCCGCTGAATGCACTGGCAACACCAAGTAGCCTAACCGTTTCAAAATCCTTCGGATTGTATTTGTATGCCTCTTCCAAGTAAGCAGTGGCCTTCTGCAAATTCTGCTGCTCTCCGGCTGCTTTACCGGCCTCTCTTAACGTCAGGGCAATGTTGATTTTTCCTTCAGAATAAGTTGGATCAATCTTCAGGCATTCGCGGTAAGCCTGAATGGAGTTGTCGTAATCCTTCATGTAGTTGTATGCATTTCCCATCAGAAGGTATGCATTTCTGTACTTGGGGTGAATTCTAACGGCCTCTTTCAGGTGCGGTATAGCATTCCGAAGATATTCCATTTTCTTTTTCTCATCCTTTTCAGCAGCACCCTTGGTCGTGTACTCACCGCCCACCGAATTTTGCAATTTGGCACTGCCTGGTGAGGTATTGATATCGGTGGTAAACAAGGTGAAATTGTCTTTCCAGACTGTATTTCTGTCAATTGTCTTGAATCCGAACAATCCGCAGGCTACCATTATCAGAGCCAGATAACTGCCCGCAGTAGGTAATTTGTTGTACAAAAAATAACAGACCGCCAGACAGAAGCCCACAGAAGGCATAAACATAAAGCGCTCTGACATATTGGTTCCAATTGGAAAAACAATATTGGAAACAATGGAAAGAGACAACAGAAAAAACCACATGCCAAAAGCGGGAACGGATTTGCTTTTTATTCCTTTTATGGCAAAATATGCCATTGCAGCATACAATGCCAGCGAAAGCAGGACGGCTCCGTCACCAAAAGTCATGGTTTGCACATGGTATGGATAGTAATCGTGGGTAAGCGTAATTGGCGCAAAAAGCAACTGCACATATTTGCCCAGGGTATAAAGAATTGTTGCCAATTTTTCTGCTCCGGTGTAGGGAAGGTAAGCGCCATTTACAATCTTGATAAAAGGATTGTTCATCAGCTCCCATGGTGTCCCACCCGAGTCTAGACCGATAACCGAGGTTCTGATAATTAAAAATACTACAGTACTTACAGCCAGAGGAATGGTGTATTTGATCGCCTCTGTTACCTTTGCACGGGTGAAGAACCAGAAAGCCAGCGGCACTATCCCCAGGAATGTAATGGCATTTTCCTTAGACATCAGTCCGATAAAAAACAATAGTGCAGCCACAAGCGTCCACTTGAAATCTCTTGAGTCAAAAGCTTTGAGGGTAAAAAATAGCGCGCCAAGACTGCCAACGAGCGCCATAATTTCGTCCCTGCCTTTGATGTTGGCGACGGCTTCTGTATGTATCGGATGAGCCATGAATAACATCGCAGAACCAAAGGCAACCAAAACCGAAACGGTATTGCCCTTGTCTCGCAACAACTGTCGGATGACAAGATATACAAGCAAACCAGACAGGATATACCAGATGATGTTTAATAAATGTCCGATAAATGGCGGGTAAACAAGAACGGTATTCCCTCGCTCGTCTATGACCGGATTGCCCGCTGTGTCCCGCTTCAGCGTACCGAATATCTGATTCTCTATAGCGAACATAATCGGGGTAAAAGGACGGTAACGACCGCCCTCTACCAGTTTTTGCTTTCCCTCCTCCTTGAAAAATCCAAAAAAGGTATCGTTTTTCAACAAACCCGGAATGCCATTTATCCCCTGACTCGTGTACATGTTGTCGTAAATGACAATCGCGTCGTCCTGCGTAAAATCATGAAACAGCGTATTGGCATACAGAGCAAAGCCGAAAACGGCGAGTATAATGTAGTGCAGACGGGTATTTTTCAACCATTCGGGGAGAGCCGGTGCATCTTTCTGTGGAATATCGCGCGAGACTGTCTGAACAGTACTGATATGTTTTGGTGATTTGGCCATTTTCTGTAAAAAATTAACAGTTACTCAACAAAATACAGCATAAAATAGGTGGTAAAAATAGGATTTTTTTTGTGATTTGAGCGAATCGCCATATATTCGTTACGTCAAAATAATCATAGAATCATGAGGAATCTGATATTGGTCCTGCTGCTGTTTCTTTTTTGGGCATTTTTTTCCCGCTGGTACTATGTGCACCACATTGCTAGCCATTCCTGCAATGCTTCCCCAGCCAGTTCTGTTTCACCTGTCGGGCCGGTTTCCGGCACCGGACAATAAATCCTTTGCCAATGAACACATTAGATAATTTCCTCCTAGATTGGGGCAGTACCGACAGCAACAGGCTTCTGTTTTTTCTGTTTATTTCTTTCCTGCTAGGCATTTTTGGCGGGTTTATACTCTGGGGAATGAAGCTTCAAAACGCAGAAAGTTCACTTGATGAGAAAAACAGTATCGTCAAAGAATTGAGTAGTAAAGTAGAGGAAATGAAAGCCTTGGTTAGGGTCAGTCAGGAGCAATATCAATCGGCGATGGAGAGGAAACAAGAAAAAAATCCTACCTCGGCGACTGCTGTTCCAGATCCGGAAGAAAAGGCATCAAAACCAACGCGGCTGGTTATTGAAAAACCCAAAAAACAGCCCGCTGCGAAAGCGCAGCAAACAGTAGAACAGCTACCTGCCGAAGATGATCTAAAGAAAATAGTTGGTGTAAGTGCCAAAATTGAAACGTTGCTACATGCCGCAGGAATACTCACCTACAGGCAACTCTCTGAAACGGGTACCGATCGACTTCAGGAAATCCTCGAGCCGACTGTAAAAAATTATCAGAAACGCAATCCCGCCAGCTGGTCACTTCAGGCTGCTCTTGCGCATGAGGGCAACTGGGATGAACTCGCAAAATTGCAAAGTCAACTTATGAAGGACAAGGGATAAGATGCGCAGAAGCCATTGATTAATGACATGCTCAATCCCCTTTTATGAACTTAGCTCCATCCAAATTGCCTGATGTAGGCACTACCATTTTCACGGTGATGTCTGCGCTTGCAGCTGAACACAATGCTGTAAACCTTTCGCAGGGTTTTCCCAATTATGACTGCTCTGCGAAACTGAGACAACTCGTCTCTGACTATATGCAGAAGGGTTTCAACCAATACGCACCCATGGCCGGAGTTCCCATCCTGCGGGAGCGTATTGCAGAGAAAATTGCCTTCATGTACCAGGCACAGGTGCATCCCGATGACATCACCATTACTGCAGGAGGCACACAAGCACTTTTTACGGCAGTTACCGCTTTCGTCCATCCCGGTGATGAGGTCATTGTCATCGAACCGGCCTATGATTCATACCGCCCTTCCATCGAACTTTGCGGAGGGATACCTGTAGTGTATGAGCTCAGCGCTCCGGACTACCGTATCGATTGGGCAGCTTTTGCAGCGCTCATCAGTCCAAAAACGCGGATGATCATGATCAACACACCCCATAATCCGACGGCAACCGTTTGGACCGCCCAAGACATACATTCACTGGCAGCTCTTGTACGCAATACCGGTATCATTATTCTTAGCGATGAAGTATACGAACACCTGATTTTCGATGGCGTCAGACATGAAAGTGTACTCCGCTATTCCGAATTATGGGAGCGAAGCATGGTGGTGTATTCATTCGGGAAAACCTGCCATGTTACAGGCTGGAAAATGGGCTATGTGGTCGCACCGGAGCCACTCACTAGGGAATTCAGGAAGGTCCACCAGTTCAATGTCTTTTCAGTAAACACGCCCGTGCAATACGCCATCGCTGAATTCCTGAGCGACAGGGAGGAATACCTTAGTTTACCGAATTTTTTCGAAAGAAAGCGCGATTATTTTCTCGATTGTATCAGGAGTGCGCCATTCAGAGCGTTGAGTAGCAAAGGAACGTACTTCCAGTTACTGGATTATTCTGAATTCAGCACCGAAAACGATTTTGATTTTGCCAAAAGATTAACGAAGGAATTTGGCATTGCCAGCATTCCCGTTTCGGCATTTTATTCTTCTAAAAGAGACGATAAAATAATTCGTTTGTGCTTTGCCAAAACGGAAGAAACGCTTGAACAGGCTGGCAAATGTCTAAGTGCAGTGTGTTGAGTGAACCGACAAATCAGTTCTCAGCCGCAGGCTCATCGCGGACAAATTCCATGCGGAAATCAATGTCTCTCAAGGTCATAGAAAGAATCAGCGCATCATTGTCCAGCGCCTCAATAGTGTAGGTAATCTTTGAATCACCCTTCTGGACGAGTTTGTTTTTTTCAAAATGATAAGCTCCGGCTCCAATTTGAGGCACGTTGGTGTTGATTTGGCCATCTGCAAAAGTGAAGATGGTTCCGTCAAGCCGCCTGGTCTCAGTTCCGTCAGCTTGGGCATTTTTGAGATACCAGGTGCCGGCAATCATTTGGTGGCGTTCATCCGTACCCTCTTTACAGGACATTAAATATGCCAGAAAAAAAAGTGTAAAAAGTCTGGTGTGCAAAGAAGACATTGAAACTCTGTTGGTTGATAATTCTCTGACGTAAAATTACCATTTTGTGTAAATTTCAAACCAAAAATCTTCCTAAATCTCAGTCTTGCGTAATTTTTTTACTTTTTTTGCGTCTTATCTTCCCTTCGCTGCAGAAGAACAAATATCCGGATATGCCCAACTTTTACCGCCACATCGTTTTTTTCATCAGTCTTTACCTTTCAACTGGGCTCTCTGCCCAGCAACCCTTCAGGTGGAACATGAAATTCAGCCGCGAAGACAGCTTGCGGGGAACATTGAGTGCAGCCCGTTCCTGTTACGATGTGAAATTTTATGACCTTAGCGTGAAGGTTGATATTCCCAACAAGAAAATAAGCGGGAGCAATGCTATTTTTTTTGAGGCAACACGCAGTTTTTCGCTGATGCAGATTGATCTTTTCAGGAACATGGAATTGAAAAGCATCACATTCAAGGGCAAAAATGTGGGCTTTACCCGGGACGGAGATGCTGTATTTGTAACGATTCCCAAAATGCAGAAAGGTGAAATGGGTAGCATAACCATTGCGTATGGAGGCAGGTCCGTGGAGGCTCCGAATGCACCATGGCAGGGTGGATTCGTATGGAAAAAGGATAAAAACGGCAAACCTTGGGTGGGTGTTGCCTGTGAAGGACTGGGTGCCAGCTGTTGGTGGCCCAACAAGGATCACCTCAGTGATGAGCCCGATAGTATGAGTATCAAAGTAGCTGTACCTGGTGACTTGTACTGCATTTGCAATGGGAATCTCAGGAACCGGACAAAACTGGCTGACGGCAATACAGAATTTCAATGGTTTGTATCCTATCCCATCAACAACTATAATGTCACCCTGAATATTGGCGATTACGTGAGGTTGTCTGATGAGTATATTGCAGGCGACAAAAGCAGGCTGGAGCTTGAATTTTACTGCCTTCCCTACAATCTCGATAAGGCAAAGCAGCAATTCAAACAGGTGAAACCCATGCTCAAGGCATATGAACATTATTTCGGAAAATATCCCTTCTGGAAGGATGGCTACTGTCTGGTTGAGACCAGTTATCTCGGAATGGAACATCAGGGCGCGATCGCCTACGGCAACCAGTACAAAAAAGGCTACCTTGGAGGCAGGATGCCCCCGGGAATGGACTGGGATTATATCATCATTCACGAATCCGGCCATGAGTACTTCGGAAATAGCCTGAGTTGCACCGACCACGCTGAAATGTGGCTACATGAATCATTTACTACTTATCTCGAGTCGCTCTATGTTGAGTACACCATGAGCTATGCTGATGCAATCAGGTACCTCGAGATGCAGCGAGAGGACATCGAAAACGAACAGCCAATCGTTGGTCCGCTGAAAGTCAATTTCGACAAATGGTCAGGCAGCGACCAGTACTACAAAGGTGCATGGATGCTGCACACACTTCGCTCGGTGATCAACGATGACGCATTGTTTTTTGGCATTTTACGACAGTTCTACGATAAACATAGCTGCGGTTTCGCGACCACTGCAGATTTCGTTTCCCTCACTTCGAATCTTACCGGGAGGGACTTTGGGGCCTTTTTCCGCCAGTACCTGTACAGTCCCGAAATTCCCGTGCTCGAGTACTTTTGCAAAAAAAGTCCGACCGGAGGCAAAACGCTGCTCTACTACCGGTGGAGCAAAACCATCGCTGGTTTCAACATGCCGGTAAGGGTTGGAAAACAGGGAAATTTGGTGACTATAACCCCGACATCCCAATGGCAGAAAACAACGTTAAAAAACTGCCTGCCCGAAGAATTTGGCATCCCGCTTGATCTTTATCTGATAGAAAAAGAAGCAGTGAAAAAGGAGCCGATGCGCTGAAGTCTTTGTTTTTTGGTAAAAATTTTATCGCACCCCTTTCCTTATTCGTAAAAAGGCTGTATTTTTGTGCCATTGTAATTGAATTTCAAATAGACTATTTTCATATAGAGAACGTTTTTAGCAACACAGCTAAAAACGTTCTCTCTTTTATTTTCTTAAAAAAACGAGATTTAACATCTGTTAAATTTCAAAGCAATTTTTAATCTTATGTCAAACTATACATACCTGACCAAAGAAGGACACGACAGACTCAGAGCAGAGCTCGAGCACCTCAAAACGACTGGCAGACAGGAAGCTGCCAGAGCCATTGCTGAAGCACGCGACAAGGGCGACTTGTCTGAAAATGCAGAGTACGATGCAGCGAAGGACCACCAGGGTCACCTTGAAGCACGCATCAATGAGCTGGAGAAAATCATGATGAATGCGAGGGTACTGGACGAGTCACAAATTGACACCTCTCGTGTTGCTATTTTCACGACAGTGCGGATGAAAAACCGCAAAATGAACAAGGAGGTATCTTACAAACTGGTTTCCGAAAGCGAAGCCAACACCAAAGAGGGCAAAATATCGGTTACCTCTCCGATTGGCAAGGGCTTGCTGGGAAAAAAGAAGGGCGATGTCGCGCAGGTGACCACACCTGCTGGCGTGCTTGAATTTGAAATATTAGACATAACCGCCTGATTATGCCCACGATATTTTCCCGTATTATCAGTGGAGAAATCCCCTGTTACAAAATAGCGGAAAACGACAAATTTCTTGCTTTTCTGGATGCATTTCCCCTTGCAAATGGCCATGTGTTGGTTGTTCCAAAGCTTGAGGTAGATTACCTTTTTGACCTTCCGGATGATCTGCTACAGGACATCCTGCTCTTTTCCAGGCCTATCGCCAAAGCCATAGAGGCGGCGGTTCCGTGCTCTCGGGTAGGCGTCTCTGTGATCGGGCTCGAGGTTCCACATGCCCACGTCCACCTGCTCCCCATCAGCCATATCGGCGACATGGACTTCAGGAAGGAACGCCCCAACTTCACTGCAGAACAATTTGAGGCCACTGCGGCAGCGATAAGGAGTCAGTTGTAGTTTTAATAAATCTGACACAGCACACTAACCACCCCAATACCATCACTTTGTTACTGGAAGCATTTTTTAGAGCTTATTTTGCTCACCGTTCAGGCAAGTACTTTCGCTGCGCTTCCGCGTTTCCTCTCCGCTCCTTTTTTACCTCAGGCATTTTGCCGTCCCGCTGCTGGTCCGTTTGTTCGATGGCAAATCTGATGCTGTGGATGGAGGGGATGGAGTCGCTGCGCATGTACTGGTGCAACGTCAAAGTATAGTCGCCCATCTGACTGAAGTACGCCCCTCGCTGCAGATCAACCCGTTGTATCCAGTTGCCGCCAGATTTCTTTCCTTGCCATTTGCCCGATTTTTCAGCCAGATCGATGTTCAGCAACTGGGCAGGGCGCTGTCCGCCAGGGAAGCGCGTGTGCGTCAGGGTGTAAATGTTCTGGAACGGATAGGCATCGCCGTGTTCCACTTCCAGGTAGAGATTGTAGATTTTCAGCGTATCTGCAATGGTGAAATTAAAATCTACAGAATCACGGTAGGTCCACCGCTCACCTTCCAACTGGTGCTTTTTGTCGTACATGAAATTCTCCGAACAGGAACTCAGCAATAATGCGGTACAAACTACCGGGAGGAAAGTCTTGCGCAAACGGGCGTTTAATGACATTCGGATGCAGATTTTAGGTGTAAAATAGCCGTAAAGATACTGATTTTGAACGGAATATGATAAAATGTTTATTTAATCTGGCACTTCAGTACAGGCTTGTCTTCCAGTAATCCCTCCAGCAGATCACCTATCTGAATGGGTCCGACACCGGCCGGTGTACCGGTAAATATCAGATCGCCTTGCTTCAGGGTGAAAAATTGGGAGGCATAGGAAACCAGTGTGTCAAAATCAAAAATCATGTCATCGCTGTGCCCTTCCTGCGCGAGCACTCCGTTCTTGAGCAGTTTGAAGTCAATATTTCGGTTTTTGTACGCATCTATAGGCAACCATGATCCAATAACGGCTGATCCGTCAAAGCCTTTGGCGATTTCCCAGGGATGGCCTTTTGACTTGAGCTGGTCCTGTAAGTCACGGGCAGTAAAATCCAGTCCAAGCGCAATGCGGTCGTAGTAATTCGCTGCGAATTCCTTCCCGACACATTTTGCTGTTTTGCAGATGCGCAGCACGATTTCCAGCTCGTAGTGGATATTTTTGGAAAATTCGGGATAATAAAAGGGTTTTCCCTCCTGTAAGACAGCAGTTTCCGGCTTCATGAACAGCATAGGTGCTTCCGGTACGGCGTTGTTCAGCTCCCGCGCGTGTTCTGAATAATTGCGACCGACGCAGATGATTTTCATTTTTCCTGATTTTGGTTGGCAAAACAAAAGGAGGCTGCTTTTTATGATGTAAGGCAGCCCCCTGAGGTGTTTTTATTTAAATATCTTTCCCGTCAAAAAAGGACTCGCCACATTACACGGACATGATTTCCTTTTCTTTCGCCGCCAGTATGGCATCTACTTTCTCGGTAAACTTATTGGTCAGATCCTGTACATAACCCTCTTTGGCCTTTCCCGTATCTTCAGGAAGGCCATTTTTCACCGCCTTTCTGACTTCTTCTATGGCATCTCTCCTATGGTTGCGTATACCCACTTTGGTGTCTTCACCAATTTGTTTGGCTTTTTTTACCATTTCCTTTCTGCGCTCTTCATTGAGTGGAGGGAAGGAAAGTCTCACCATTTCGCCGTCATTCTGAGGGGTTACACCCATATTTGCTTCGAAGATAGCATTTTCGATATGACGAAGCATTGACTTTTCCCACGGTTGAATGGTCAGCGTCCGGGAATCAGCTGAGGCAATATTGGCGACTTGGCTGAGCGGTGTGGGTGAACCGTAATATTCCACCAGCAAATCTGAAATCATCGATGGAGTTGCTTTGCCTGTCCGCACTTTGGACAACTCCTTGCTCAGGTGTTCGATGGCGTGTTCCATCTCACTTTTACACATTTCCAACGCTAAATTTAGCTCTTCCATAAAGTTTTAATCTTGTGTTGTTTTTTAGTAGTAAGTAAGTTTATCAAAAATTGTAAAGCACTTCATGTCCCCTGATGGCAATTTCCTTTTTATCTTCCATTCTGCGGATGATCAGCTCTAGATTGCTCTGTATGTTCTGCTCCTGATTGTGCAGCAGAATATAATTTTTCAGGGTGGAAATCTCAGCTGGTCGATTCCCCGAACGTACTAGTCTGCTGATGGTGTCAGTAGCTGTTTTTTCAATTAGATCATCCGGGAAGTGGTGGTCAACCGAAAATGGTTGCGGTTGAAAATCGGAGTGAATCGAACTTGAGATGTGCTCTGTTCTCATATCGGACATCAGCGATTCATCACCCGTCTTGCCTTCCTTTCTTTTAACCCTTACGCAACTCCTCCCTTCGGAATTGATGAAACTGATCAGATTGTCGTAGGTGGAATCGTTGGAAAGTATGGCAAATTCGATATCGTAATTGACTTTTTCATGCAGTTTACCCATCAGAAATGTGATGTGGTAACTTGCTCCGGACTGGTTGAGGTGGTCAACAGTAACCCACTTGAGGGCATTTCCCATCCTTTGCATCTGACGAACCAGTGAAAAAGGAATGTAGTTTTCGTTGGAGTCAATGAAAACGAAAACTTTATCACATACTTTTTCGAGTTTTCTGAACTTTATTCTCTTCAGACTCTCATAGTCTACAAAAATATACCTGCGACTCTGCTGCTGGTTCATACGGTACAATCAGTGTGAGACCCGAAGGTCTCTAAATTCAATGCCAGGGAAATTTTTACTGTGGTTTGGGGCTGCAAGTTAAAACATTTTTTAGTTTTTGAATACAAAAAAATGGATAATATAATTTCTTATACTATCCATTTTGATTTGTCAAAAATTGCTGTAAACTGCTGATTTACTGAGCCATTTGATTAATCTCTTGTTGCGGCCACATACCTTAAAATCAGGTAAGCCAGCATGATTACAGATGACATAGCCGCACTCACATAGGTCATCGCAGCCCACCATAGTGCATCGCTGACACCCCTGTTTTCTTCGCCCATAGCCATGTTGCTGTGATTCAGCCATTCCTTTGCTCGCTTGCTGGCATCAAATTCGACCGGCAGCGTTATCAGACTGAATGCAGTGGTCGCCGCGAAAAGTATGATGGTAATCAGCATAATTGAAGGCATGGTATTGATGGTCATGAAAGCGATGGCCATCACATACTGAAGTCCCATAGAGGCAAAATTTACCACCGGAACGATGGCCGAACGGAGTTGAAGCATGCTGTAAGCAGTGGCATGCTGTACGGCATGTCCACACTCGTGCGCAGCAACTGCAGCCGCAGCAATATGCCGACCTTCATAGACTTCCGGACTCAGATTTACGGTTTTATTGACCGGATTATAGTGGTCAGACAAAAATCCATCAACACTGACAACCTGAACATCGGTAATGTTGTGGTAGCGTAGCATCGCCTCCGCGACCTCTTTTCCACTCTTGCCATTCAACAATCTGACCTGACTATAGTGTTGGAATTTGCTTTTCAGACGACTGCTGAGTATCATGCCCACCAGTGACGTTCCAAGCGTAATGAAAATTGAAATGGGATCCAGACCAAAAAACATAGGATAATTATAGTTTTAGTGATGAAATATCAGGGAATAAACACAACACTGCGCCAAAAGTTCCGAACCGGGGAAAGGTAATTTCTTTCTGCTCAGTTAGTAATCTTCAGCAATTCTTTCAGCAGAAAACTCAACTTTTGCGCCGATGCTTCTGCCATTTTTATGACGTCGTCGAGTGAAGTCTCAACGATTGCCTCTATGGGATAGCATTTGTTGGAAACGATTGAAATGGCTGTGACATCCATTCCGCAATGCCGTGCCACTAATACTTCCGGTACTGTAGACATGCCGACCACATCGCCGCCTATGGTGTGCACAAAACGGTACTCTGCCGGTGTTTCCAGATTTGGACCCTGCAAGGCGGTGTAAACGCCGGTGTGTGCACTGATGTTGTTCTTGGCAGCAATCGCAAGTCCAAGCCGGTTGTTTTCTGTATTGTAAGTATGCTTCATATCGGGAAACCGCGGTCCCAGCCGCTCATCGTTCGGACCGCGCAGCGGATTTTCCGGAAGTAAATTGATGTGGTCCCTGATGAATACCAGATCACCCGCTTCGATTGTGGGATTGGTGCTTCCGGATACATTGGTGATAAAAAGCCTGCCGGCCTGAAGGGCGTTCAGCACCCTAACGGGAAATGTAACCTGCTGCATTCTGTAGCCTTCGTAATAGTGGAATCTTCCTGCCATGCAGACCACAGGAACGCCCTCTACTGTTCCGAAAATCAGTTTACCCAGGTGGCTCTTGACCGTAGAAACAGGAAAGTGAGGTATTTCCGAATATGGTATTTCCACCGCATCTCTGATTTCAGCGGCAAATGATCCCAGGCCGGTGCCGAGGATTATTCCTGCCCGCGGACTGATATCGGTTCTCGATTTTATAAAGGAAACCGATTCCTGAACGGCTTCAAAAATATTGTTCATGTTGCAGTTTGAATGTTTATTGTCTAACCATGGTTTTTCCAGAAATAACTTAGTATCAGAAAAATACCGAATCCGATGAGCATCAGACTGATGAGCGTCTTGATGTAACGAATGACTTTTCCCGTCAGTTTTTCTTTGATCTGCTTGGCAAGATAAGCCTTCAGAATGTCGGAAGAGACCAGGCCTCCCCACATGCCGCTGAAAAACAAAAGTGCATTCTTCGGTCCGGGTTGGTACGCGGAAAGCTGACTGGAGATGCCCAGCCAGAAAAATATCGTCCCGGGATTGAACAGATTGAAAAAGAACCCGCGCAAAAATATGCCAAACCTGGACACGTGGTCAATCACTCTGGTTTCGTGTTGCAGATAGGAGGGCCTTGTCAGCAAAGTGCCTAACCCTGTAAAAATCAATATGCCGCCACCTGCCATTGCGAGGAAAATATTGAACCCCTTGATCTGTGTAAGCGCAAGAAGATACGAAACACCAAAGTAGGTAATCATCACAAAGAAAATATCGCAGATCCAGATTCCTGCTGCATAAGATACCGCAGCCCTGAACCCCCTCTCAATACCCACCTGCAACAATCCAAAAAACAATGGCCCCGGCAGATAACTCAACAACAAACCCAGCAAAATACCTTGAGTCAGGTAATCCATCAGCAGCTATTCCTTCCTTTTGAATTCAGATATTGTTCTTTTTCAGGTAGTCCTCCCAGGCAATAGTCTGCCCCCCTTTCAGCACCCTTGGGAATTTGGACTGCCCCATCGATTTGCCCTCTTTTTCAAGATAACGGTAAAATGCTTTCGGCGGTATAACCCTTGCCTCCGGCGCCTGCAACATGGCGGAACGCTCGGCGGCATAGTCATCATTAATCTCCATCAGATATTCGTCAATTGACTTAGTGGCGGTTGCAATATCAATATTGTCTTCTGAACCAAGATACCACATGTGTGAAAAGTGTGTGCCGGATTTTCGGGCGAGTACAGTGAACTCGGGGATGGATATTTTCAGTTGCTCTTGCGCGTGCTGGATGGCACGGGTCATGTTGTCAACAGAAAGGTGTTCACCACAGATACTGATAAAATGCTTTGTCCGTCCACTGATGATGATTTCCGATTCTTTCACATTGATGAATCTCACGGTATCACCCAGCAAATAACGCCAAGCTCCCGCATTGGTACTGAGCAGCAGCGCATAGTCCGTATTTTCCTTTACTTCGGCGATGGTCAGTACCTCGGCATTTGGCCTAGGCATTCCGTCATCATCAAAGTTGTCCTCGTTGAAAGGAACGAACTCGTAGAAAATACCATTGTTGAGCACCAAGTTCATGCCCTTTGCATCGGGATGCGTCTGAAAGGCAATGAAGCCCTCCGATGCCAGGTAGGTATCAGCGTAAAGAATGGGCTTTTCAAAAAGTCTGTTCAGAGATGCCTTATATGGCTCAAGCGCAATCCCTCCACTGACGAAAATCTGGAAATTGGGCCAGATCTGGTGGATATTATCCAATTTGTGGTATTCAATGACCTTTTCCAATACGAGTTGTACCCAGGACGGCAGACCCATTGCCGCCACAATATCCCATTTCGGAGCATTTTTGGCAATTTCTTCCAGGCGAGCATTCCAGTCCTTGATTTTTGCAATTTTTTTTCCGGGACGGTACCTTCTGAACCAGATGGGTGTCAGACTGGCGTTGATGCCGCTCAAATCACCCGATAGGTATTTTCCATGGTTGTTGAGCGCAGTGGTACCACCAATCATCAGGAAGTCCTTCGTGAAAATATCAGAACTGATGCCCTGTTGCTTGGCCATTTTAAAGAACATCTTGTACCCTGCTTTTCTCATGGAGCGCAGCATTTCTTCTGACTCAGGTATGTACTTGCTTGGCGCACCGGATGTCCCGGAACTCAGACCATAATACAGAATCTTCGATGACCAGGTAATGAAATCATGGCCTTTCAGTTGCATCTGCCACCACTCGTCGTGCATTTTGTTGTAATCGTGAATGGGTACTGCCTTTTGAAACGCCTCTGTAAGATCTGAACTTTTTAGGATATCCCTGAAGTGGTAATGCCTTCCAAATGAAGTAAACTGTGCTTCAAGCAAAAGTCTGCGCAAAGTCTTTTCCTGCAGCTGTGCAGGAGTAAGAAATGTGGGCTTTATGGCATCCCCAATCCTCAGGGTTCTCTTTATGATGTTTCCAAAAATAGACATGTGCTTGTTTGTATTTTGCAACGTAGTGCTAAACCGCCGTAAAAGTACAGATAAGTTCAGGGTTGGGAAAATAAAAAAACAAAAGAATCAGAGCCAGTGTTTTCTCCTGAAATAATACAATGACAGTAGCCCTACGACCAACATGAAGGCAAGAACTTCGTAGTAGCCATAGTCCCATTTCAATTCCGGCATATGTTCGAAGTTCATCCCGTAAACACCCGCAATAAAGGTCAGTGGGATGAAAATGCTACTGACAACCGTAAGCGTCTGCATCACACTATTTGCCTTGTAACCAATTTCTGCTACATACAGATTCTGAAGGTCGGTCAGCATTTCGCGATAGTTTTCTGTCTGCTCCAACACCTGGGTAAGGTGATCCAGCAAATCCCTTAGGAAAAAACTGTTGGTCGGATCTACAAAGCGGTTGTCTGCTTTGCTCATCCTGCTGATGGCCTCGCGCAAAGAGTGTACAGTTTTTCTGAAAATCATCAGTTCCCGCTTCAGGTGATAGATTAGTTTCTTTTGTGACGGGACCGGATTTTCTGTGATGTCGTTTTCCAGTTTGATAATCTGATCTTCAAAAATGCTGAGGTGCTCGATGTACTCATCTACGATAAAATCAATCAATGTATAGGCAAGATAATCCGTATTTTTAGCTCGCAGTTTGCTTTTATTGCTTTCCAGTTGATGAAATACCGCCTGAAACAATTCTTCTTCGTCTTCCTGAAAGGTAATCAGGAAGTTGTGTCCGAAATAAACACTTAGTTGCTCCGACTGAAAACTTAGGGATTCCGGTTGGAAGCGGAATGCCCTTGCAACCAGAAAGTTGCCGTTATCAAATTCTTCAAATTTTGGCCGCTGGTGAACATTGGCCGCATCTTCCAGCGCAAGTGGATGTATTGAAAACGCCCTCCCCAGTTCTTCAATTACTTCTACCTGGCTTACCCCTTTAAGGTCATACCAGACAATTTCGCCCTCCGAAGGCTTGCGGATATTTCTGAGCGGAAACTCCTTTATACTCTCAAAACTTGTCCCCGAAGCATTGTACACAATGCAGTGCAGATTAGCCTTTTTTGCAGTATCTTCTCCTGTAAAAACAATGCTGCCTGGTGGGAGCCCCTTTTTCAGCCCCTTATTTTTGTGCTGAGAATCATTTCGCTTTTTGTGCATAATTGTTTTAGCCAAGGTGATAAAATGAATGACCGCTTTGTACAAAGATATTTTATTCTTGCCAATTACGGCTATCTTTGCGCTGTTAAATTCATGCTGCTGCTACCCCGAAAAGGATTGTTAATGAAAACAGTAAAGCAGATTTTGGCTAAAAGAAATTTTATTAGAAGAAAACCAACTTTAAATTATAAAACAACTCAAAATGACATCATCAGAGCTTTCCGGCCAGATTGCCCGGCAATTGTTAAAAATAAAAGCCGTAAAACTCAGTGTTGTAAATCCATTTACTTGGGCATCGGGCATGCGCTCGCCGATATACTGCGACAACAGAATCGTCCTTTCACATCCCGAGGCAAGAAATATGGTGAAAAACGGCTTTGTGCAGATGGCTCTTGCTTTTGGTGGGTTTGATGTGGTTGCCGGTGTAGCTACTGCAGGTATTCCGCACGGAGCACTGCTTGCAGATGCGCTGAATCTGCCTTTCGTGTACGTGCGAGACAAACCTAAAAGTCACGGACGGCAAAACCAGATTGAAGGAGAATTGCAGCCGGGGCAAAGCGTACTCGTCATTGAAGACCTGATTTCTACCGGCGGCAGCTCAATGAAGGCTATTGATGCACTGCAGGAGGCAGGCGCTACCGTAGTGGGGATACTGGCCATATTCACCTATGGCTTTCAGGAGGCATCAGATTTGTTTGAGCGTAGAAATATCCCCATGCAGACCCTCGCCGATTACGACAGGTTGTTACAAGAGGCATTGGACCTGAATTACATCAGCACTTCAGACCTTGAATCGCTTAAAATTTGGCGGAGAGATCCCAAAAACTGGTTTACCACCTGATTGTTTGCAGATAATTAACGTATCCAGCTCTTGTAATAGTCCGGATCTTCTACAGCATAGGCGAACTCCGTCATCAGTAATGGTCGGAACGTATCAACCATCACTGCGAGTTCCAACGTTTCTTTTTTTCCGATAGACTTTTCTACAGTACCCGGGTGCGGACCATGTGGAATGCCGCCGGGATGTAGGGTAATCATACCCTTCTCAACGTGTTTTCTGCTCATAAAATCACCATCTACGTAATAAAGTACCTCATCTGAGTCGATGTTGCTGTGGTTGTATGGAGCAGGAATGGAAAGCGGGTGGTAGTCGTATAGTCTTGGCACGAAAGAGCAAATGACAAATCCCCTTGCCTGGAAAGTCTGGTGAACGGGAGGTGGCTGGTGTACCCTTCCGGTGATGGGTTCAAAATCGTGAATGGAAAAAGCATATGGATAAACATAGCCATCCCAACCGATAACATCAAAAGGATGGCACAGATAGTGGTAAGGGTACATCATATCTTGCTTCTTGATATACAGCAAAAAATCTCCCTTTTCGTCCTTTGTTTCCAGCACCTCAGGTTTTCGAATATCCCTTTCACAGAAAGGAGAATGCTCCATAAGCTGCCCATGGTCGTTCCTGTACCTTTTTGGGGTAGTAATGGCACTAGTTGACTCAACAATCAGCAACCTGTTGTCTGTACTGTCAAAATGCATCTGGTAGATGGTTCCGCGAGGTATAACGAGGTAGTCTCCGTAGGAAAATCCGATGTTGCCGTACATGGTTTTCAGTGTACCGCTTCCCACGTGCACAAAAATGACCTCATCAGCATCTGCATTTTTGTAAAAATAATCGGTCATGCTCAGTCTGGGCGCAGCGAAAATAATTTTGCAGTCACTATTGACCAGTACCGGTTTTCTGCTTTTAAGAAAATCATCTTCCGGTTTGGTCTCAAACCCTTTCAGACAGCGGTGTTTGAGTTGCTTGTCGGATATAATCCGTGGAGAAACATCAAACGGGTCTCCTACCTGAACAATCTGAGTAGGAGCATTGGTGTGGTAAAGCAAGGCATAATTGTCGCTGAAACCCTCGGTCGAGAACAGCTGTTCATGGTAAAGCTCCCCGTTGGGTTTTCTGAATTGTGTATGTCGCTTGTGTGGGATTGTCCCGAGCTTATGATAGTGCATAATTCATGATTTTTTAGACTCCGATACTATACTTATTCAGAACTGCTTGTATTTTGATTCGTTTGTACAGAATGCGGTTCGTATTTTACAAAAATATTGATGTAAACCGACCTGGCTACCCTCGCATTGTATAGAAAACCTATTAGTGCAACAGCCAGGACAATCAGCATTGTTTGTGTGAGATTCATCTCAAAATAGTATTTGCACAAGAAAGCGGTAATCAGAAGCGCACCAGAACTAAGGGCATATGCGATGTACATGGCTCCCCACCAGAACCCCGGCTCCTGTTCATATTTCAATTGGCATACAGGGCAGCGTTCATGCATTTGGTAGTTCCCACGAAGCAGTTGAGGGATGGAGCTGAAAAATGGTTTTTTCCACAATTCGCCCTCGTGACAGCGCGGACATTTCTGGTAAATGATGCTGTATAGTTTCTGTCCTTTTTTTAACATCCTGCAAAATAAATGATTTTTTTCACCATGACCAATCACAAATGGCAATAATGAGACACGTCTTATGGATTTGTCCGGCGCATTATTTTGTTGAGGGAAATAGAGGTGTCTGTAAATATCATTTTCACGTTACCGTTTCGCTCAATTCCTGCAATTGCTTTATTGAATAGTTCTGAAATGGGGTCTATCTTCCCGAGATTGATTATTCTACTCATTCTCTGAGCACTTTCCAATGCCGTCGCTTGCAATTTGATGCGCTCATTTGGGATGCCTGCCTGCATCATCGCCAGTTCTCTCATGAAGTGCAGTCCATAACGCAGAAAAAATTTCTGATCCTCCCTGCTGCCAGCGGCGATTTTTTCCGAAGTCATGACCATGTCTACTCCGTTGCCGTTATAACATTTTCTCATCCAGTCAATGAATAGCGCATTGTTATCGTTCTCGGTATATTGAGAAAGGTTCACTGATTCTGCAAAATTCCCTTCTGCAAGCAGCGCTATAGTATCTGCCTCCTTTTCAGGAAGGGAAAAGCCACTGACCAATGCATCACGGATATCTTTTTCGCTCACCGGCGGCAGTTTTACCAGCTGACAACGCGACAATATGGTGCTGAGTATGGCTTCCTGGTTTTCCGCGACCAACACGAAAACCGTGTTTTCAGGGGGCTCTTCAATCAATTTAAGCAATCTGTTGCCCTCCTTCCCGAGATATTCCGGCAACCACATCAACAGAATTTTTAGTGGGGCCTCAAAAGATTTCAGACTCAACTTTTTGATGATGCTAAGGCACTCGTCCTTGTTGATGTTGCCTTGCTTGTTCTCACCCTTGCTGATGACGCTCAACCAGTGCTGCACCGTAAAGTAGGGGTTGTTCAGCACTTCTCTACGCCAATCTGCAACAAAGTCCGTAGCAACATGCTGACCGAAAACCGGATAGGAGTAATGTACGTCGGGGTGAACCATTTTTGTGGTTTTGCTGCAGGATCTGCATTTTCCGCAAGCATCATATTCGCTTCGGTCTTCACACAACATATATTGTATGAATGCTTCCGCGAGGGCTAGCCCACCAAATCCCTCTTTCCCCAGAATGAGCAGTGCATGTGGAATCCTATCGGAATAAACCATATTCCGTAGAACTGACTTGGCAACAGCCTGACCGACTACATTAGTAAACATGTTGCAAAGATAGGATTAATATGATTTGCGAAAAACAAATAATCGGAGTTCGATAGGCCATAAAGTGGTATCGGTATTCAACCCTGACCCATGGCCAGCGAGTGCTTTACATGGGTTACTTCGCAGGGTGCCCCTCCCAGGTGAATGGCTGGCGCTGACGGATTATCCGAATCAACAAAAATAAGGGTTTGTAAATCAGATGAAGGCAGATTAAAATGTGGCATTTGTGAAAAAAGGTAGAATAAAATTATATTTTAATCAAATTAAGCAGTAAAATGCCGTATTATATTTTCCATGCTAATTATTTTTTTCAAAAAAACTGCATTATGTATTTGGATTTAGCTGAATAAGCGGTTACCTTTGCAACCGCTTTTTCGGGCAAGTATTTGAGTTGCATGGTTTTGGTTTTTGATGATTTTGGATTTAAAAAAAACTTTAAATTTTTTTGCATAAATATTTGCACTATTAGAAAAGAGCGATTACCTTTGCACTCGCTTTAGAAAACTGGGCATTGTTGTTTGGTTTTGGAGTGGAACAAATTAGAAAAAAAGGTTGATATAAAAAAGTTTTTATCAGCCGGTTATATATGCTGAAAAGCATTAGACTGAAAGAATAGTTCATTGACATTGTGGGAAGGTAAGGAAGAAATACAAACTTCTTA